>JBDQIL010000020.1:0-12324 GCA_040264415.1 Myxococcota bacterium | reverse complement strand
GCCTTCGACGTGGCCGTCAGCCTGCACGCCTGGGGCGGCTACTTCTACTACCCCTGGGCGGGTCGGTGGGAGCGCCCCGCTGATCGGGCGTCCTTCGAGGCCCTGGGCCGGGTGATGCAGGGAGGGCAGCCGTCTCGGGCCTACCGGGTGCAGCAACTCGGTCGCTGGGCCTTCTTCTTCCGGGGGCACGGCATGGAGATCGACCACCTCTACGACACCTACGGCACCAAGGCCTTCCTGGTGGAGATGACCCGAGGCGGGCGCAGCCTGTGGCGGCCGGCCACCTGGCGCCCGAGGTTTCGCATCTACAACCCCGAAGACCCGTCGCCCGCGGTCGCCCGCGGCCTGGGCGCCCTGCGGGCCCTCGCGCGACACATGTCTCAGGCACACATGGGGGGTTGACGCGCCCTCGGTGCGTCCTTATCGACCCCGGCGCGCGCGGTTGCTCTGCGCGCCTCTGTCGTTCCGAGGAGACCCGTTCATGATCGAGGTCCAGTCGCTCAGCCGGTACTACGGCACCCACCGGGCGGTCGACGAGGTGAGCTTTTCCGTCAAAGAGCACGCCGTAGTGGGAATTCTCGGCCTCAATGGCGCCGGAAAGACCACCACGCTCAAGGTGCTCGCCGGCCTGCTGGCGCCGTCCACCGGCACGGTGCGAATCGACGGGGTCGATCTGGCCGATGCGCCGGTCGGCTTCCGCAAGCAGATCGGCTTCCTGCCCGAGACGCCGCCGCTCTACGACGAGATGACCGTGCGCGAGTTCGTGCGGTACGTCGCCCAGCTGCGGGGCCTGTCGGGGGCCGAGGCCGACGCCCGCTTCCCCGATGTGGTCCAGAAGGCCCACCTGCAGGGCTACGAAGACCGCGTCATCTCGGAGCTCTCGCACGGCTACCGCAAGCGCGTGGGCATCGCCCAGGTCATCATCCACAAGCCGCGGGTGGTCATCCTCGACGAGCCCATCAGCGGCCTCGACCCCAAGCAGATCGTCGAGATGCGCGAGGTCGTCAAGGGCCTCGCGGTCGACTCGACGGTCTTCGTCTCGAGCCACATCCTCAGCGAGATCCAGCACACCTGCTCGCGGGTGCTGGTGCTCCATGATGGGAAGCTGGTGGCCGACGGCGCGCCGGCCGCGCTGGCCCACCGGGCCTCGGGCGCGTCGCTGCTGCTGGGCCTCACCGGCGACGCCGCCGCGGCGACCGCCACCCTGGCGGCCCACCCGTCCGTCTCGGGCCACACCGTGACCGCCCGCGACGATGGCCGCCTCGAGGCCACGGTCGAGCTGTCCACCGACGACCGCGAGGCCCTGGTGGCCGCGCTGGTGGCCGCCGGCTTGGGCCTGCGGCGCCTCGAAGACACCCAAGACGAGCTCGAGGAGATCTTCATGGGCCTCACCAAGCGGGGTGACGCGTGAGAGGCATGATGCTCATCGCCGGGCGCGAGCTCGGCTCCTTCCTCAACACCACGTGGGGCTGGGCGATCCTGGCGGGCGTGCTGTTGATCGACGGCCTGCTGTTCAACGCCTTCGCGCTCACCGACGATCCGCGCTTCTCCGCCGACGTGCTCGAAGACTTCTTCTTCTACTCGTCGGGCACCACCATGATCGCCGGCGTGCTGCTCACCATGCGGCTGCTCGCCGAAGAGAAGCAGACCGGCACCATCGTGCTGCTCGACACCGCCCCGGTCAGTGAGGCCAGCGTGGTGCTGGGCAAGTTCCTGGGCGCCTTCGGCTTCTTGGCGCTCATCACCGCGCTCACGGTCTACATGCCGCTGCTCATCCAGGTCAACGGCAAGGTGGGCTGGGCGCAGATCGGCGCGGGCTACCTGGGCCTCATGGGCCTCGGCGCATCGGCGGTGGCCATCGGCACCTTCGGCTCGGCGGTGGCCAAGAACCAGCTGCTGAGCGCCGCCATCGGCGGCTTCGTGCTGGTCACCATGCTGCTCGGCTGGCTGCTGGGTCGCGTGACCGAGGCCCCCATCGGCGACGTGCTCAGCTACCTCGCCCTCTTCGACAAGCACTTCCAGCCCTTCATGCGCGGGCGCATCAACACCGAGAGCCTCGTGCTTTACGGCTCGGTGGTGTTCGCCTTCCTGCTGATGGCCACCCGCGTGATGCAGTCTCGGAGGCAGCAGTGAGCTCCACCCCCAACCCCGCGGGCCCCCCCGTCCTGGGCGGCCTGCGCCTGCCGGCGCACCTCTACCTGGCCGGCATGTTCGCCATCTTTTTGGGTGAGCGGCTGGTCGGCGGCGACGGCGCCTCGCGCTGGGGCCTCGACGCCGCGGGCCTGCTGCTCGTGCTGGGCAGCCTGGGCCTGATGATGCGCGGCATGACCAGCGCCGCGCCCGACAACCGCCCCACCCACCGCCGCCTGCTCGGCTTCGGCGCGCTCGGCCTGGCGGGCCTCGCCACCTACGCGCTCGGCATCGAGCCCGTCGTAGACGCCCTGGGCTTCTCTGACGAGCAGACCGAAGACAGCTACGAGGCGGTCATCTCGGCGCTGTGGCCCATCGTGTGGCTGGCGGGCGCCCTGCCCATGCTCGCGGTCGACCGCGTGCTGGCCGCAAACCCCGTGGCTGTGGTCGCGGGCCGCTCGCGTGACGCTGCGATGGCCGCGCTGGGCCTGTCGTTCGCGCTCTCCATGCTCTTCCCGCTCAACTACCTCGCCCATGAGACCAACGAGCGCTGGGACTTCGGCTACTTCAAGACCGCGCGCCCGGGCACGTCCACCGAGAACATGGTGGGCTCGCTCGAAGAGCCCATCGCCGCGTACCTGTTCTTCCCCACCTCGTCGGATGTGACCGAAGAGCTGCGCACCTACTTCGACATCCTCGACGCCAAGGGCGGCGAGAACTTCGTGGTGTCCTACGTCGACCACGCCCTCGAGCCCGATCTGGCCAAAGAGCTGCGCGTGCGGGGCAACGGCAACATCGCGCTGGTGCGGGGTGAGGGCGACGAGCAGCAGGTCGAGCGAATCAAGATCGGCGACGACTTCGACTCGGCCAAGCGCAAGCTCAAGCGGCTCGACGAAGACATGAACAAGTCGCTCCTCAAGATGGCCCGCGGCAAGCGCATCGCGTACTTCACGCAGGGGCACGGCGAGCTGCACTGGGACTCGGGCACCGACCCCCTCATCAAGACCTCGAACCTGCGCAAGATCCTGCGGGCCCTCAACTACTCGGTGAAAGAGCTGACCCTGGCCGACGGGCTGGGCACCGAGATCCCCGAAGACGCCACCGCGGTGGTGGTGCTGGGCCCCGAGAGCGACATGCTGCCCGAAGAGCAGGCGGCCCTCGACGCCTACCGCAAGAAGGGCGGGTCGCTGCTGGTGGCCCTCGAGCCCGGCGGCGCGGCCATGCCCGACGTGCTGGGGCCCCTGGGCGTGCGCTACGACCCCGCGGTCACCCTGGTTCACGACAGCCAGTACGTGCCGGTCACCCGCCGCATCACCGACCGGCAGAACCTGGTCACCAACAAGTTCTCCACCCACGGGTCGGTGACCACGCTCAGCCGCAACAGCAGCCAGATGGTCTTCATCGCGCCGGGGGCCGGGCTCTTGGAGGAGGCGGCCGGCGGTGGCAAGACCACCGCCACCGTCAAGGCGCTCGACGGCACCTTCGGCGACCGCGACGGCGACCACACCTTCGACGCCGACGGCGAGAAGCGCGACGCCTACAAGCTCGCGGTCGCGGCCTCGGGGCCCATCGAGGATCCGAGCGCCGACTGGGGCGACGATCGCGCCGAGTTTCGGGCCATCGTGATGGCCGACGCCACCTGGGCCAGCGACCCGGTGCTCACGCTCGACGCCAACAAGGCCAACTTCCAATACATCATCGACGCCATCAGCTGGCTCGCCCACGACGAGGCCCTGCAGGGCACCATCGAGAGCGAAGAGGACGTCAAGATCCAGCACGCCAAGGACGAGCAGGGCTGGATCTTCTACGGCACCGGCTTCATCATCCCGCTGGGCTTCTTCGGGCTGGGCCTCGGCCGAATCAGCCTGCGCCGGCGACGGGGGAACGCATGAGCGGACACACCGTGAGCGCAGCCGTCTATGGCGGCCTGCTGGCCATCCTGTTGGGCGCGGCCTGGGTGAAGTGGACCGCCGAGCCCGAGGTCGAGCTCGACGGCAAGGTCGTGCTGGTGCCCGGCGACGCCGACGACATCGAGACCATCACCTGGACCAGCGAGGGCAAGGACGACGCGCACATCGAGCGCAAGTCCGATGACCGGGGCGAGTACCTCTGGGTGACCTACACCCGGTACACGCCCAAGCCCGCGCCCAAGCCCGACCCCGCTGAGGGGCCCGAGGTGCCGCCGCCGTCCGACTCGGATCCGGCCGCCGAGGCGCCCGACGCCGCCGAGGCGCCCGACGCCGAGCCCGAGCCGGCGCCCGAGCCCGAGCTGGTCGCCGAGACCCAGGTCTTCAAGGCCGGCGACACCGGGCGAGAGCTGCTCGACGCGCTCAGCCCGCTGCTCGCCCTGCGCAAGCTCGAGGCCGACCCCGACAAGCTCGAGACCATCGGGCTCACCGAGCCCACCGAGTTCCTCGAGATCGTGCGCAAGGGCCGCACCGTGAAGCTCGACGTGGGCGGAGAGGTCTACGGCACCCGCGACCGCTACGTCCGCAACAGCGCCACGGGCGAGATCTTCCTGGTGGACGACGAGCTGCTGCGGCCGCTCAAGTACGCCCGCACCCGGCTGCCCGACCGCACGCTGTGGGCCACCGAGCGCGCCAAGGTGGCTCGGGTCACGCTGGTGGGCGGCAGCGGCTCGCTGGTGGTCGAGCAGGAGAACGCCAGCGACGCCGACAAGGCCCGCTGGATCCCCGCCGGCGACGCAGAGGTCGACGACGAGCAGCTGCAGACCTGGATGGACAAGGCGCTGAAGCTCAAGGGCAGCGCCTACGCCGGCCCCGACGACCCCTCCGAGGGCCTCGAGGAGCGCTTCAGCCTCGAGCTCGAGCCCGAGAGCGGCGCGTCCACCACCCTGAAGATCATGGTCGATCCCGACGGCGGCTGGTGGGGCGAGAGCGAGCACACGCGCGGCCGCGTCAAGCTCCTCCGGGCGCAGACCACCTCGCTGGCCGACGACATCGACGCGCTCATCGGCGGCTGAGCGGCGAAGGGGTTGACCGCGCGGTCCGTCGTCCTAGGGTGAGCCATGGCCTGCCGCGTCGACCCCGCCCCGTGAGCCCCGCCACCGATCCCGTGATCGAGTGGTATCGGCCGCGGCTGCTGGGGCGCCTGCTGGTGGCCTGGCTGGCCGCGAGCGGGGCGCTGGGGGTGGGCTCGATCGGCGTCGCGCTCGCCTGGGACAGCACGGGTCGTGTGCCCGAGGCCTGGCGCCCGGTCGCCCTCGCGGTGGGCGTGCTGGGGACCGTCTTGGGTGCGGTGGGCGGCATCTTCGGCATCGTGCGGCTGGTGAGCCAAGACGATCGCTACCTGCTCGTGCGCACCACCGGGGTGGAGGTCGCGTCCGGGGGCGCGCCGCCGCGCTTCATCCCGTGGCGGTCGGTCCGGGCCGCCGAGGTCGAGCGCGGACGGGTGGTGCTGCGCCTCCACGACGCCGACCCCCTGCGGCTGGGAGACGCCTACCAGGGCATCGGCGCGGCCCACCTCGCCGAGCGCCTGATCGACCTCCGACGGCGGGCCCTGCTCGGCGCCCTGCGGCCGGCCCCGCCGCGTCGCGGTTGATCCGGAACCGCCCCCCTCTCGGTCAGCCGTGGAGGATCCGTTGACAAGGAAAGCTGGACACGGCATCGTCGGTGTGGCGATCGCGTTCAAGGGTTCGGCCTTGAACGAAGACGAAGAGGCAATCATGACCACTCCCTCCGGTCTGGGACGCGCGCTCGCGGTGCTCTTCGTCGCGGTCGGCTGCGCGCCGGCGCTCGACGCAGACGGCCCCAACACAGGCCTTCAAGTCGGCGACGACGCCTCCCAGACGCCCGACGATGCTCGGCCCGACGACGCCCTGGGCGCCGCGGGCCCCGGCAGTCCTGGCGGCATGATGCCTCCGTTGCCGCTCTTCGACGGCGCCTTTCGGTCGCTGTCCTGCCCCGACGCCGACGGCGACGGGGTCACCACCTGCGCGGGGGACTGCGACGACAACGAGCCCTATGCCTACCCAGGCTCGCGCGAGTGGTGCGACAACTTCGACAACGACTGCGACGGCGACATCGACGAGGGCTTCGACAACGACGGCGACGGGGTCGCGAGCTGTTGGGGCGACTGCGACGACACCGACCCCACCGTCTACGACAAGGCCCCCGAGACCTGCAACGGCGTAGACGACGACTGCGACGGCACCATCGACGAGGGCTACGACCTCGACTCCGACGGCGTCACCACCTGTGACGGCGACTGCGACGACAACGACGACGCGGTCAACCCAGACGAGGATGAGATCTGCGACGACGGGATCGACAACGACTGCGACGGCGACATCGACTCCGATGACGGCGCCGAGTGCGACGTCTGCGTGACCTACACCCTCGGTGACGCCGACGGCTACAACGTCTTCGTCTTTGGCGACTACATCGACGGCGTTGATGTCCAGGGGCACGTGGCCGCCGGCGGCGACGTGGTGATGAGCAGCTTCGGCATCGGCTACAGCAACCGCGGTGGCGACGCCGTGGTGGCAGGCGACACCCTCGACCTGACCCACGGCACGGTCTATGGCGACGCCTGGTACGGCCTGTACGAGTCGGTAGACGCCACGGTCGACATCCGCTCGGGTGGGCTGCTTCAGCAGGGCTCGCCCATCGACTTCGCGGCAGCCGAGGCCTACCTGCTCGGCGCCTCGACGGCCCTGGCCTCTGCCCCCGCCAACGGCACCACCGCCGTGGCGTCCTGGGGCGGGGTCACCCTGACTGGAACCGATCCCACGCTCAACGTGTTCGACCTGGCGGGCAGCGACCTCGAGGCCGCGGTCTGGTTCGAGCTCGACGCCCCCGCCGGCTCGGTGGTTCTGGTCAACGTGTCCGGCAACAACCTGTCTTGGGGCAACTTCTACATGAACCTCGTGGGTGTCGACGAGCGCACCGTGCTCTACCACTTCCCCGACGCCACCGACCTCGAGATGGGTGGCATCGGCGTGCGCGGCTCCATCTTGGCTCCGCTCGCCGACGTCACCTTCGACAATGGAAACTTCGACGGCAACCTCGTCGCCGCCAGCCTCACCGGCACGGCCGAAGGGCACCACTTCCCGTGGGACGGCGTCATCGAGCTCTGTCCGTAGGGGTCGCTCCGGGTCTCCCCACGACCGCTCGCGGGCCGGCGGCACCCTTCGGGATGTGTCGCCGGTCGCTGCGGTCAGGGGCGAGCCGAGCCGGCGCTCAGGCCTGCACCTCGAGCGCCTTGAGCTTCGCCTCGAGCACCTCGATCTCCTGCATGGCGTCGGCATACTCGCGCAGCTTGCCGTTGCGCTGCAGGGCCACGGCGGCGGCGGCCTTCTTCGAGATGTCCTTCTCGAGGACCTTCTTTGGGTCTTTCTTGAACCAGGACAGCATTGGGACCTCCGGTTGAGAGCGAGCTAACGGCGTGACCGCCCGGCGCGAGCGGTGGCTCGCTGTGCGGGTCGAAGATCGAGGCGCGGCCGCGCTGACCATCGAACATGGGCGCGCCGGGCGCGGCCGGCTGGGGCGCGCGCATGACAATCCCGGGGGAGTGGGGGAGAAGGGCGGCCGCCGGGTCCTCGCCAGCATACAGGAGGGTGAGGCGCTTCAACGCGCCGCCCGGCCTCGACGCGTGCGCGTCGCGGCAGGCTGGATTGGCGAGCAGGAGGCGTCGGTGAGCGACGACAGCGACCAGGAACGCACGCTTGAGCTGGGCGCCCTGCGCCTGCGGCCGGGCGACCGCATCGGCGCCTACGTCTACGAGGGCCCCGTGGCGGCCGGCGGCATGGCGCACGTCCTGCTGGCGCGCGATCCCAGCGGCGACCGGGTGGCCCTCAAGATGCTCAAGGCGAACCGGGTGGAGACCGGTCGCCAGCGCTTCAGCCGCGAGTTTCGGGCGCTGCGGCGGCTGCGCCACGACAACGTGATCCGGGTCGACGCCTCGGGCGACTTCCACGGCCACCCCTACATCGTCATGGAGTACGTCGAAGGGCAAGACCTCCACCAGGTCATCCGCGGCATGGCCACCCTGTCGGCCGACGACCGCTTCGGGCGGGTCGAGAGCATCCTCATCGACCTCGCCCGCGCCTTGGCCTACATCCACAAGCGCGGGCTGGTCCACCGCGACCTCAAGCCGTCGAACATCCTGATCACGCCCGAGGGCTCAGCCAAGCTCACCGACTTCGGGATCGTCAAAGACCTCGACCCCTCCAACAACTACGACATCTCCACCACCCTGGTGGGCACCTGGGCCTACGCCAGCCCCGAGCAGATCTCGGGCGCCCCCATCGATCACCGCTCCGATCTCTACAGCCTGGGCGTGCTGCTCTACGCCATGCTCACGGGCCGGCGCCCCTTCGTGGCCAGCGACATGGGCGGCTACCTCGAGCAGCACCGCATGCGGCGCCCGCTGCCGCCCTCCGAGCTCGACGCCGACGTGCCGGCCCACCTCGAAGAGATCTGCCTGCGTCTGCTCGAGAAGGCGCCCCGCGACCGGTATCAGGGCGGGCGTGAGGTGCTGCAGCGCATCGAACAGGCCGACCCGAGCCACGCGGCGGGGGCCGATGTCACCCCAGCGCCGCGGGCCGACACCGACGAGCAGCTCTGGGAGCCGCCGCTGGTGGGCCGCACCGCCGAGCTGTCGGCCTTGCGCGACGCGGTGAGCGCGCTCACCCGTGGCTCGGGCGGCGTGATGCTGCTCGAGGGCGCCGAGGGCGCGGGCCGCAGCCGCATCTTTCAGGCCGCGCTGCGGCACGCCAAGGTCATCGGCCTGCCGGTCTACGCGACCCGCATCACCGCCCGGGCGGGCGGCTTCGAGGCCGTGGTGCGCATCGCCAGCGACATCAGCCGCGAGCTCGGCGCGCGCACGCCGCCTGAGCTGGGGCGCGCGCTGTCCGCCTTCGAGGCCGATCGCGACGCCATCACCGGCGACCTCCGCTACCAGCTCTACGACGCCGTGCGGGGCGCCCTCGAGCTGCTGCTGCGCGACGGGCCGCAGATCCTCGCCATCGACGACCTGCAGCACGCCCCGCCGGCCCTGCTGGGCTTCTTGAGCTACCTGGTGCGCACCCTCATCGAGCGGGACCGCTGCGCGGTGCTGCTGCTGGTCACCGTTCAGGCCGGGGGGCTGCCGCCAGGCGCCCAGGCCTTCCGCGATGGTCACGAGCTCGACCAGCCGCCCACCCGCATCACCCTCGGGCCACTGAACCTCAACGACGTCGAGCTGCTGGTGCAGGATGTGCTGGGGGAGGGGGTCGAGGCCCGCGCGCTCGCGCAGCGGTTGCACCACGAGCTCGGCGGCAACCCGCTGCTGGTGGCCGAGCACCTGCGCGATCTGGTGCAGCGGCAGGGCGTGACCGGCGGCCTGGCCGACGGCGATGAAGACACGGCCATGCTCCCGCTGCTCGATGAGCAAGAGACCGAGGTGCAGGCGGGGGCCGATGTGTCGATCCCCGCCGGCGTGCGGCAGGTGCTCGGCGCCCGCCTCAAGGCCCTGTCGGCCCCCGATCGCGACATCATCTCGGTGCTGGCCGCCAACGGCCGCGAGATGGACCTCGACCTGCTGCTCGACGTGGTGCTCGACGAGGGGTCGTCTGGGGCCTCGCTCGATGCCACCCGCTTGCCCACCGAGATCGGCGACGAGGCCGACCACGACGCCCTCGACGGCGACGAAGACGCCGCCCTCGACCGCATCGAGGGGCTGCGCGATCGCGGCATGCTGATCGAGCGGCGGGTGGGCCTGCAGACGCTGGTCGACTTCAGCCACCGCCGGCTGGGCGAGGTCGTCTACCGCGAGCTCTCCGACGCCCGCCGGTCGCTCCTGCACCGCCGCATCGGCGCCGCGATGGAGTTCCGAGAGGCTCAGAACCCCCTCGCTGCAGAGATCATCGCCGAGCACTTCCGCCTCGCGGGTGACGCGGGCGGCGCCTACCGTCACCTGGCCCGCGCCGCCCGGGGACTGCGCAGGCGCACCCTCATGGCCGAGGCCTGGAAGCTCGCCGAGGCCGCCCGCGTGCTCGAGTTCGCCGCCCGCCGCGAGCTCGCCGCCACCGACTTCGACCAGTGCCGCCGCGACGTGCTGCAGGTGCGGGGCGAGGCCTTGTTCAACCGGGGGCGCTGGGTCGAGGCCCACGAGTGCATGAGCGCGCTGCGGGGTGAGGCGCTGCGAGACGGCGACGACCACCTCGCCGCAGCGGCGGGCCTCCGGCTCGGGCAGTGCAAGCGCCGCATGGGGCGCTTCGATGAGGGAGAGGAGATGGTGCGCCACATCCTCACGCAGGCCCGCCTCGACGGCGACCGGCGGCTCATCATCGACGCCCTGCGGTGCCTCGCCGGCTTCGCCTTCGAAGACAGCGACCTCGACCGGTGTGAGCGCTACGCCACCGAGGGCCTGGTGTCGGCCACCGGCCCGAAGCTGGCCCCCGAGCGGGCCGAGATCCTCATCGCGCTGTCGGCCGTGCAGGCCAGCCGGGGGCAGCTCGCGGCCGCAACCGACGGCCTCACCGAGGCCGAGGGCCTGCTGCGCGGCCTCAGAAACAAGCGCTCGACCGCGCTGGTGCTGGGCAACCTGGCCGAGATGCTGAACTGGCAGGGCCGCTTCGGCGAGGCCATCCAGCGCAGCACCGACGGCCTCGAGCGCGCCGCCGAGGTGCTCTTCGTGTCGGGGGAGGGCTTCCTCCACCGGGTGCGCGGCGTGGCCTACTTCGACGCCGGCGATCTCAACACCGCGGCCGCCGAGCTCGAGACCAGCCTCGAGGCCTGCGAGCAGGTGGGCGACATCGGCGAGATCGTCGCGGTGCGCTACTTCCTGTCGCGCCTGTGCCTGCGTCGCGGCAAGGCCGAGCAGGCGCTCGAGCACCTCGACGTGGGCCTGCAGAGCGCTGAAACGGCAGACGCCGAGCGCTACGCCCCGGCCCTCCGGGCCACCCTGGCCCGCGCCCTGTGTGTCACGGGCGAGCTTGACCGCGCCGAGCAGATCCTCACCGATCTGGGGGCCGAGCTGGCCGACCTGCACCTGCCCCGCCGCACCCAGGTCCAGCTCAACATGGCGGCGGCTTGGGCGGCCTTGGGGCTGTCCGAAGAGGCGCTCCCGCTGGCACGCGAGGCCGCGCGGGTGGCGGGCTCGCGGGGATTCCGCACCTGGGCGCTCAAGGCCCGGGTGCTGCTCAGCGAGCTGGCCGATGGCGACGAGGCCGAGCATGCCCGCAGCGAGGCCGCCGCCCTGGCCCGGGATCTGCTCGACGCCCTGCCGGCCGGGCTGGCCGGGTCCTTCCGCCGCCAACCTGGCTTCGCGCGGCTGTGGGTCGTGCGCGGCTGAGCCGCCCCGGAAGCTCGCTCCCCCGTCGCGGGCTCTGAGCGCGGGCCGCGCCTTGCGCAGACCCACCCGCAGAGCGTAGAAGAGAGTTCCCCTTCGACCGAGAGGTGCCCCATGCGCGTCATCCTCCGCAGCCTCCCCGTGCTCCTCGCGACCCTCAGTGGCGTCGCGTTCGCTCAGCCGGCCGAAGAGCCGCCGCCGACCAACGAGCCCGGCCCGGGCGCGCCCCCAGAGCCCGGCGATCCCCAGAAAGACGGTGAAGCGGTGCAGCAGCCGATGGCCGAGCGGCCCGCCGACGCCCCGTCGGCCGAAGAGCCTCCGGAGGGCTCCGACTCCAAGCCCACCTCGTCGGTGCTGATCACCTTCCAGGGGCACGTTCCGCCGGTGGGCGAGGGCGTGACGGAGCAAGAGGAGCTCGAGGAGAAGGAGCACGTCACCTGGAAGGGCACGGCCACCTGCGAGGGCTGCGAGGGCGGGCTCGTGCTCATGGTCGAGCGCAAAGAGGTCCCCAACGACAAGATCAGCCAGGTGGTCACCACCAAGGTCTTGAGCGGCCCCGGCGACTTCGAGCTGATCCTCCCCCAGATGGACGACGCCGTCATCCTCCACCTCATCGTCGACGCAGACAGCAGCGGCGGCCCCACCCGGGGTGAGCGCAGCGCCATGCTCGAGCTGGGCGGCGGCCTGGTGCCCAGCGCCGATCGCGACGGACTCGAGCTCGACGCCACTGCGCAGAAGTAGGGTTGGCCCCGGGGCTGCGTTCGATCACCTCATCGGCGGTTCGGTGGGCCGGATGCTCCGTTACACTGGGGGGGACGACAGCGGCCCGCCACACGGCGGCGCCGCCACGCGCGAGGTTGCCATGGCTACCGCCCCCAGCGCCCCTGATGCCTCCCCGGC
>JBDQIL010000019.1:0-12408 GCA_040264415.1 Myxococcota bacterium | reverse complement strand
GCGGAGGGGGGACGGGCGTCGAGTGAGCGCCCCATGCCCCGTTGAAGGCCCCGCATGACCGACCCCGCCGCGCCAATCAGCCTCGCCTCTCCCACCGCCGACGAGCGCACGCTCGCCTTGCTCTCGCATGCGCTCAGCTTCCTCGAGGGCGGCGTGCTGGGACCCCTGTTGCTGTACTTCCTCCGCACGGAGGCCATGAAGATCTTCCCGGCGCTCAAGGCCATGGACGACTCGGCCTTCGTGGCCTTTCACAGCCTGCAGTCGCTGTACTTCGGCCTGCTCTTCGCGGCGCTGGCGGTGGTGCTGGGCCTGCCGAGCTTCGGCCTCGCGCTGGTCGTGTTGGTGCCCGCCTACTTCATCTTCGAGCTGGTCGCCTGTGTGAAGGCCCACCGGGGGGAGTGGTACCGGCTGCCCGTGGTCGGCGACTGGGCCGCCCGCGCCGCGAGCTGAGCGGCGTCACGCGCCGGGCGGCCCCGTCGAGCAGGGCGCCAGCGGCCTGGTGGGCGGCCTCCCCCACCCGGATTCCGCCCAGCATGCGCGCCACCTCGGCCTTGCGCCCGGCCGGGTCGAGCGCCCGCACCCGGCTGAACGTGCGCCCGTCGGCGACCGCCTTGTCCACATAGAGGTGCTGGTCGCCGTAGACGCAGACCTGGGGCTGGTGGGTGACGCAGAGCACCTGATGGTGGTCGGCGACCTGCGCGAGCTTCTGGCCGATGACCTCGGCCACCGCGCCGCCCACGCCCGTGTCCACCTCGTCGAAGACGTAGAGTCCCACGGGCCCCATTCCGGCCAGCACCTTCTTGAGCGCCAGGAGCGACCGGGACAGCTCGCCCCCCGACGCCACAGCGGCCAGCGGCCGCGGCGCCTCGCCAGGGTTGGGGGCGATGAGGAACTCCACCCGGTCGATGCCGGACGCGGTCATGCGCGCGCCCGCGACATTGACGTCGCCGGGGCCGTCGAGGGGCGCCACGGCCACCTCCACCCGGGCGCCGCCCATGCCCAGGCTGCGCAGCTCGTCGGTGATGGCGCGCCCCAGCAGGTGGGCGCTGGCCTGCCGGCCGTCGGAGAGCCGCTGCGCCAGGGCGGTCGCGGTGGCGTGGGCCTGCCGCAGCGCCGCCTCTCGCTCGTCGATCTGCCCTTCAGCGTCGCGCAAGGCGGTCAGCTCGAGCCGGGCCGCGTGGCGCCAGGCGCGCACCGCCTCGAGGTCGCCGCCGTGCTTGCGGGCCAGCCTCCGCAGCGCGTGAAAGCGCTCCTCGAGGGCCTGGTGGTGTTGGGGGTCGAGGTCGATGTCGGCGGCGTAGGCGGCGAGGTCGCGGGCGGCCTCTTCGAGCTCGACCAGCGTGGCGTCGAGGCGATCGGCCAGGGTGGCCAGGGCCGGGTCGAGGACCGCGTGGTCTTGAAGCGGGCGCAGCAGGCCTGCGAGCTGGCTCACCAGGGAGCGGTCGGCCGACGACAGCCTCTGCTCGGCGGCGGTCGCGGTGCGCAGGAGCTTGTCTGCATGGCGCAAGCGGGTGAGCGTGGCCTCGATCTGGTCGAGCTCGCCGGGCTGGGGGTCGAGCTTGTCCACGGCCTCGAGTTGCAGCTTCAGCAGATCTTCGCGCTCGGCGCGGTCGCGCAGGGCGGCCTGCGCGTCGGTGAGCGCGCGGCGGGCGCCGACCAGGTCGCGCCAAGCCTCCCCCACCGCGTCGCGCAGGGGCTCGAGTGACGCGAAGGCGTCGAGGTAGTCGAGGTGCGACCCGGCATCCACCAGGCTGTGGTGCTGGTGCTGCGACGAGAGGTCGACCAGGCCGGTGGCGAGGCGGGCGAGCTGGGCTGCCGAGGTGAGGCTGCCGCCGACATAGGCCCGCGTGCGACCGCTCTCGTAGACGACGCGGCGCACCACCAGCTCGGCGCCGTCGACCGGGATGCCATCGGAGGCGAGGCGCTCGAGGGCCGCCGGATCGTCACTCAGATCGAAGAGCGCCTCGACCTCGGCGCGCTTCTCGCCGGTGCGCACCAGGCCGGCGCCGCCGGCGCCGCCCAGAACGAGCTGCAGCGCGGACACCAGGATCGACTTGCCCGCCCCCGTCTCACCGGTGACCACGGTGAGGCCGGGGCCGAGCTCGATCTCGAGCTCGTCGATGATGGCCAGGTTTCGGATTCGGAGCAGCTGGAGCATGGTGTCCCCCTGTACAGAGGTTCAGTACATGCTGGGGTATACCCTGGACCCGTCAAGGTGTGCAGGTCAAGAATCGACCGGATCGCCAGGGGTCGGGGCGCGCCGCCAGAGGGCCCAGACCAGCAGCGGCGCGCTGGGCAGCACCTCGGCGAACACGACCGCGAGCCCGCGGGCCGACAGGAAGCTGCGGCCCAGCGGCGACACGGGGATGGGCCGCCATGGCAGGAACAGGCGTCGGTCGGACACGGGCCACCAGAGCGCGACGCCGAGCCCGCCGGTGGTCATCGCGTCGAGGACCGGGTGGCTGGCCACCACCAGCCCGGCCACCGCGGCGATCCGGGCCGACCGGGCGGAGCCGGCGGCGCGCGCAGCGGCGCCCACCACCGCGGCCATGCCGGCGGCGAAGGCCAGCGAGTGGGTGGCGCCGCGGTGGCCGAAGGGGTGGTCGTAGGGGACGCCGAACGAGAACGCGAGCACGTCGGCGTCGGGCAACATCGAGAGAGCCGCCAGGCCGAGCATGGGCGCCAGCGGGCTGCGGTCGCGCGGGGTGAGCAGGCGACCGGCGGCGATTCCGACCGCGATGTGGAGCAGGCTGGCCATGGCCGGGTCATAGCCGGGTGGGGTTCCGCCGCCCGCGCCGGTTAGCCTTGAGCGCCCGCCGGAGCCCCCATGACCGCCTGTCTCATCCCCCTCTCCGCCGACCACGCCGACGGCCTGCCCGCGGCGGCCGCCGTGGCCGCCCTCGACGCGGGCGCGTCGATGTCGTCTGTGCAGCCACTCGCTGCGGCGCTGCCTTGGCGGCTGTCCGTGGTGGCCCGGTCGCGCGACGACGCCCGCACCCAGCTCGCCGTCGTGGCCCGCGGCGAGGGCCCCGCGCCGAGCTACGCGCCCGTCGCGCCCCGGATCGCGCTGCTCTTCACCGGCCAGGGCGCGCAGTACCCCGGCATGGCGGGCGGCTTGTACGCGTCGTTGCCGGCCTTCCGCGGCCACCTCGACCGGGTCTGTGCGGCCTTCGCCCCACACCTGCCGGCGCCCTTGCTGCCGGTCATCCTCGGTGAGGCCGGTGACGTCCACCACACCGCCTCCACCCAGCCCGCGTTGTTCGCCGTGGAGGTCGCCGTGGCGGGGCTGCTCGCTGACCTGGGCGTGCAGCCCGCCGTGGTGCTGGGCCACTCGATCGGCGAGCTCGCGGCCGCCTGCGTCGCTGGCATCCTCGACCTGGCGGACGCCGCGCGGCTGGTGGCGGCGCGGGGGCGTCGCATGGGCGCGCTGCCGCCGGGCGGAGCCATGGTCGCCTTCCGGGCCGACGCCGAGACGGTGCGGGCGGTCGTCGCCGGCGCCCCCGGCGTCGATGTCGCGGCCGTCAACGCGCCACGCCAGGTCGTGATCTCGGGTGAGGTCGAGGCGGTCGAGGCCGCGCAGGCCGCCCTCGAGGCCCAGGGGGTGGGCGGCGCCCGGCTCACGGTGTCGCACGCCTTCCACTCTCTGCGCATGGACCCGATGCTCGAGGCCTTCCGAGGTGACGCGGCGTCGGTCACCCTGCGCCCGCCCACGGTGTCGTTGATCAGCAACCGGTCGGGCCGCGTGGTGCCGGTCGGCGACCACGCTCCGGGCGGACCCACCGACCCCGACTACTGGGTGCAGCAGGTGCGCGGGGCCGTGCGCTTCTCGGAGGGCGTCGCCGCGCTCGACCAGCTCGACGTGCAGCTCGCGGTCGAGGTCGGCCCCCACCCGGTGCTGGCCGGGCTGTGTCGGCAGGGCGGCCTGCGGGCGCCCACCGCGTCGGTGATGCGCCGAAAGCGGGACGACAGCCTGCTCTTCGCCAAGGCCCTCGCCCAGCTCTGGGAGGCGGGGGCGCCCTTGCGTTTCGCTGCCCTGGGCGCCGGGCCGGTCGAAGCTGCGCCGACGCGATAGGGGCGGGGCGACGCCTGGTCGTCCCCATCGCCGACTGAAAGACCGGAGACCCCATGAAGACCCCGATGCCCCTCGCTCTGACGCTGTCCCTCTCGTTGCTCTCCGCCTGCGGAGACAAAGAGCCAGCTGGCCAGTCCTCCTCGACCGATCCCACGGTTGACCAGCAGGGCCAGTACGGTTCGGACGGCGCCGACGGTTCGGACGGCGCCGACGGTTCGGACGGCGCCGACGGTTCGGACGGCGCCGACGGTTCGGACGGCGCCGACGGTTCGGACGGCACCGACGGCACCGACGGCGCGGACGGCGCGGATGGCACGGACGGCGCGGATGGCACGGATGGCACGGACGGCACGGACGGCACCACCGACGACGCGGATGGCGACGGGGTCACCGTGGCCGACGGCGACTGCGACGACGCCGACCGGACGGTGTTCCCGGGCGCGACAGACGTCACCGGCGACACCATCGATCAAGACTGCAGCGGCCTGCCCGCGGTCGACTGCTCCACCTCCGTCGCCAGCGCGGGATCGGTCAGCCTGCCGGTGAGCGCGGGCCTCTGCACCACCGGTGACGGTCTCGACATCGCCGGCGACCTCGACGTGGTCAGCTCGTCGCTCACCGACCTGTCCGAGGCCTGGTGCGTGTGCAGCGTGGGCGGAGACCTCACCATCGAATCCAACGCCGGCCTCACCAGCCTGACGGGCCTGGGCGACCTCGGCGCGGTCGGTGGGGCCATCACCCTGGTCGACAACGCGGTCTTGGCCGACATCACCGATCTCGACGGCCTGAGCACCATCGCGTCGCTCGATGTGACGGGCAACGCCGCGCTGGTCAACTTCACCGGCCTCGACAACGTCACGGTCATCACGGGCGACTTCACGGTCGATTCGAACGACTCCCTGGAGAGCTTCAACGGCCTGTCGGCGCTCGGCCGCATCGGCGGCACCTTCTTCACGAAGCGCAACCCCTCGATGTACACCCTCGGGTTCCAGGGGCTCTCCAGCCTCACCGATGTGGGCGGAAACCTCGAGGTTCGGCAGGAGCTCTTCGGCCTCGCGGGCATCCAGTTCATCGAGAACGTGGGCGGAGACCTGCTGCTCTGGAACAGCACCTCGCTCACCACGACGGCTGGCCTGCCGCGTGTGGTCAGCGTGGGCGGAGACCTCGCGGTCTACAACTGCGACACGCTCACCGACCTCTCGGGCTTCTCGTCGGTGCGCACCATCGGCGGCAGCCTTCGCATCGACAACAACGACAGCCTCACCGACGCCTCCGCCCTGGGCAGCGTCTTCACCGTGGGCAGCAACCTCGAAGTGACCGACAACGTGGCCCTGCCCACCGCCAACGCCGAGGCCCTTCGCGACGCCATCGGCACCGGCAACATCGCGGGCACGGTCACCATCAGCGGCAACGCCGCCCGCTGATCCACGGCGCCGCCGCGGGGGGCGAGCGCCTCCCGCGGGGGTCGGCGGTGGGCTCAGCCGGTCAGTCCCGGCTGGGCGCCCGCACCTCGAAGACCGCGCTGGCGTCGGTGATGGCGGTGTGCGGTTCGGTGCAGTAGCCGAACGTGAACGACTCGCCGGCCAGCAGGCCGTCGGTCTCGTTGGGCAGCACGCGCATCGAGTCGGCGGAGGGAACCAGCCAAGCCCCCCACTCGCTGGTGACCCGGAACGTGGTGTTGCCCTGCAACGTGAGCTCCCAGCTCTCCAGGTCTTGGTCGCCGTTGATCAGCGTGACGTGGGTGCAGTTGCCCTGCTCCCACTCGTCGAACTGGTACCAGCGCAGCGTGAAGGGCCCAGGGAACAGCTCGCCGCGGGTCGCCCGCGTGACGTCGGTGCCATCGTCGCCGTCGGTGCCCCCGTCGTCGCCGTCGGTGCTGCCGTCGCCGCCATCGCTGCTGCCGTCGCTGCCGTCGCCGCCGTCATCGCCGTCATCGCCGTTGCTGTGGCCCGAGTGCTCGTAGTTGACCTCGATGCGCGTGATCTCGTGGAGGGGCTCGGCGCAGTAGTAGAGGCTCTTGGTCGCCCGGGCGCTGAAGCTGCCGGACGAGACGGGCTCGATGTAGATCTCGTCGCCCTCGGGCCAGAAGAACGCGCCGTCTTCGTAGGTCCATTGGGTGAGCTCTTGATCGGTGCGCAGGCGGAGGTCCCACCACTTCAGCGGCTTTTCGCCGTTGCGGACGATGAGCTCGACGCAGGTGCCGGTCTCCCAGGTGTCGTACCACTGCCAGTAGACCGTGAACGGGCCCTCTTCGATCTTGCCGCGGCCCTCGCCGACGGCGCCGTAGCGGGGGTTGTCGCCCGTGGAGGTCAAGCCGTCCACGTCGCCCTCGATCTTCTGATCGTTGGGCGTGAAGTAGCAGCCGGCCAGGGCCAGCAGGGCCGGAGCCATCAGACGCGTGCGCATGTCATCCTCCATGGTCGCCACACCCACGCACGCAGTCTATCACAGCCGAGGCAGAGGCCGCTCGCCCATCGTCGGCGGCGACCCTCTGTCGCCAAGCCGTCACGCGTCCGCCACATCGTCGGGCTAGGTCCCCCCCATGTCTGATCTGATCCTCATCGTAGACGACGAAGCCGATTTGCTGCGCGCGCTCGGCTTCGCATTCAAGCGCGAGGGCTTCGACGTCCGCACCGCCGCCACCGGGCGGGACGCCTGGAACGCCGCGATCCTCGAGCCGGTGCCCGACCTGGTGTTGCTCGACCTCATGCTGCCCGACCTGCCGGGCACGGAGATCTGCCGCCGGCTGAAGGCCGAGCCGCGGACCAAGGACGTGCCGGTGGTCATGCTCACCGCCCGGGGCGAAGAGATCGACCGGGTGGTGGGTTTCGAGGTCGGCGCCGACGACTACGTGGTCAAGCCCTTCTCCACCCGCGAGCTGGTCTTGCGGGTGCGGGCCGTGCTGCGCCGCAGCCGCCCCGTGGCGAGCTCCACCGAGACCGAGACCTTCGGCCAGCTGCGCGTCGATCGCGGAGGCCACCGCGTCTGGGTCGCTGGCGAGGAGATCGCGCTCACGGCGCTCGAGTTCCGGCTGCTCATCACCTTCATGGCGCGCCGTGGCCGTGTACAGAGCCGCGAGGCCCTGCTCGACGACGTGTGGGGTGTGCACAACGCGGTCACCACCCGCACCGTCGACACCCACGTCAAGCGGCTGCGGCAGAAGTTGGGCGCCGTGGGCGGCTACATCGAGACCATTCGGGGGGTGGGCTACCGCTTCCTCGATCGCGTCGACCCGGCCTCGAGTTGAACGCAGCGTCGCCCGCGCCGCCGCGCGTGCGGCTGGGCTTCCGAGCCCGGCTGCTGGCCGTCTCGGTGGTGCTCATCGGGCTGTTCGCCTTGGGCAGCGCGGTCTTCCTCTACCGAATCCACCAGCCGGCGGTCGAGGCTCAGGCCCACTCGACCCTCGAGCGCATGGCCGCCCTCGCCGCGCCCGCGATGGCCGCCGATGGCGCGCTCGACCGGATCGCGCAGCAGACCGGCGCCCGCGCGCTGCGGGTCGATGCTGCGCGCGCGGTGATCGGTGACTCCATGCCCGACGCGGGCCGCCCGGTGGGCGGGCCGAGCGCCTGGGTGGCGCCGGGCAGCGCCTGGGTGGCGGCCTCGGCCCCGCTCCCCGACGGCGGCGCGCTGTGGCTGGCTCGCCCCCGCGCCGAGGTGCTGGCGCCCGTGCGGTCGGTGCGCACCCTGCTGGTGGGCGTGGGCGGCTGCGGCATGTTCGTGTCGCTGCTGATGACCCTGCTCGCGTCGCGGCTCATGTCGCGCGACCTCCGACTGCTGCTCGATCAGACCACCGCCATCGCCCGGGGCGCGCCGGTTCAGCTCACCCGCAGCTCCACCGCGGTGACCGAGCTCGCCGACATCGCGGGCTCGGTGCGCGAGCTGTCGAGCGCCATCGATCGTGTGGTGCGCGACCTCTACACAGAGCGACGCCGCTTCGAAGCCGTGCTGGGCGGCATGCGCGAGGCCGTGGTCGCCCTCGACCGCCACGGCCACGTCACGCTGGTCAATCCGGCCGGCTGCGCCCTGTTCGGGGTGGACGACGCCCAGTATGGCCGCCCGCTGCTCGAGGTGATCCGGGTGCCCGACCTGGCCGACGCGGCCCGCCGCGCGGCCGGCGGCGCCCCCACCACGGTCGAGTTCGATCTGCGCCGCCTCGACGAGCCGCCGCGACGCCTGCAGGCGGTCGCCTCGCCCCTCGAGACCGGCGGCGTGGTGATGGTGCTCCACGACTACACCAAGGTCAGGCGGCTCGAGCGCGTTCGCAAAGACTTCGTGGCCAACGTGTCGCACGAGCTGCGCACGCCCGTGGCCATCGTGCAGGCCTCGGCCGAGGCCCTCGAAGAGGGGGCCCTCGAAGACCCCGAGTACGCCGCCGACTTCATCGGGGCCATCTCGAGAAACGCCGCCCGCCTCGCCATGCTCATCGACGACCTGCTCAAGATCTCTCAGATGGAGGAGGGGCGCCTCGCGCTCGAGCGAGAGCCCGTCACCCTCTCCGACCTCGTCGAGCAGGTGTTGGGCGTGTTGCGGCCCCGCTTGGGGGCTCGCATCGACACATTGAGCGTCGATGTGGGCCGCGACCACGTCGTGCTGGCCGACGCGGGCGCGCTCGAGCAGGTGCTGGTGAACCTGCTCGAGAACGCGCGAAAGTACACCCCGCCCGACTGCCCCCTCGAGGTGCGCAGTCGCGAGACCGGCGACGGCTTCGTTCGGGTCGAGGTGGCCGACACCGGGCCCGGAATCGCCGCCCACCACCGCCCCCGCATCTTCGAGCGCTTCTACCGGGTCGACCCCGGCCGCGCGCGGCAGGTGGGCGGCACGGGCCTCGGGCTCGCCATCGTCAAGCACCTCGCCGAGGCCATGGGGGGCCAGGTGGGGGTCGACGCCAACGCGCCGCGCGGCGCGGTGTTCTGGGTGTCGCTGCCGGTCGCGACCGCGGACGACCGGGCGCCGGCGCCAGAGGTGGAGCCGGTCGAGGCCGACACGGTGGTGTGAGGCTGCGGCCCCCCTGGCTGGGCGTGTCGCCACGGTCCCCCCCGGGCCATGGTCTCGCCCCTCGACGTCGCCGCGGCGGCCGAGCCGGATAGGAGGCCGGCCGACCCCGGAGCCTTCATGCCCACCGTCTACGCCTACGCGGGCTGCTCGACCTGTCGCAAGGCCACGAAGTGGCTGGCCGAACACGCCATCCAGGCCGACACCCACGACCTCAAGACCGACCCGCCTGACGCGGCCACGCTGGCGGCGGCCATCGAGCGGTCGGGTCTCCCCCTGAAGCGCTTCTTCAACACCTCGGGGCAGAGCTACCGGGGCGGCGGCTGGAAAGACCGCGTGGGCGCGCTGTCGGTGGAGGAGGCCGCGGCCGCCTTGGCCGCCGACGGCATGCTCATCAAGCGCCCGCTCGTGCTGGCCGACGACGGCGGCGTGCTGGTCGGCTTCAAGCCCGACGCGTGGGAGGCCGCCCTTGTCCGCTGACGACCTCGCCGCTGACGACCTCGCCGCTGACGACCTCGCCGCTGACGACCTCGCCGCCGAGGCTGGCAGCCTTCACCGCGGCCTCACCTCGGGCGGCGCCGTGCGGTTCCTGGCGGTCGAGCTGCGGGGTCTGGCCGACCGGGTGCGTCGCACCCACGACCTGGGCCCGGCCGCCGCTCGGTTGGCTGGCGAGGCGCTGGTCGCCAACGCGCTGATGAGCGCCTGGATCAAGGGCGATGAGCGCATCGCGCTCCAGCTGCAGGGCGAATCCCCACGCTTCTCCTTCGTCAGCGACGTCGACGCCGACGGGGGCCTGCGCGCTCGCTTCACCCCGAGCGGCCTCACCCGGGTCGATGGCGACACGGTCGATGGCCTCCTGTTGGCCATCAAGTCCAACGCCCACAAAGAGCTGTACCGGGGCATGACCGCCCTGCGGCACCAGCGCATCGAGGGCGCGCTGTCCGAGCACCTCGGCCAGTCCGACCAGGTAGACGTGCTGGTGCGGATCGACGCCGAGCTCGACCCCGACGGGTCGGTGCGAAACGCGGCGGGCTTGGTGCTCGAGCGGCTGCCTGTCGAGAGCGGTCACCCGAGCATCTCCCGCGCCGAATTCGCCAGTGAGCACGGCGGGCTGCGAGACCAGCCCGTGTCCGACCTGCTGGTGTCGCTCGCCTTTGGAAAGATCTCCGGCCAGCCGGTCGAGTTGCTCGAGAACCGCGCGCTCGTGTGGCGGTGTGGGTGCTCTCAGCAGCGCATCGAGGCGGTCCTCTACAACCTTGGGACCAGCGAGCTTCAGGCCATCCTCGACGAGGACGGCCAGGCCGAGGTGGTCTGCCACTTCTGCAACATCGCCTATGGGGTGTCGGGCCCACGGCTGCGCGAATTGCTGGCCCTGCAGGCGCCTCCCAGCTGAACGTCGGCGGGCTGCCGCGCAAAGTCCTCGGAGCTGTCACGCGTCGTGGATCGGCTTCGGTGCTACACTCTTGGCCATGCAGTCCTTTCTCATGCGCGACCCGCTCCCCCGCGACCTGCAGCAACTGCGACAGCGCCTGCTGCTGATGGGCGCGCGGGTCGAGGACATGATCGGCCGCTCGACCCAAGCGCTGGTCGAGCGCGACATCGATCAGGCGCGCGCGACCATCCTGCTCGACCGCAAGGTCAACCTCGACGAGGTCGAGATCGACGACATGTGCCTGCGCATGCTCCTGTCGGGCACGCCGCGCGGCGCCGACCTGCGCTTCCTCACCTTCGCGATGAAGGTGGTCACCGACATGGAGCGCATCGGCGATCTCGCGGTCAACATCTGCGAACGAGCGGTCGAGTTGAGCGCGGACGGCAACCCCAACCCGTACCTCAACATCCCTGAGATGGCGCATTGCGCGTCCGATATGCTGGCTGGAGCGATCGACGCGTTCGTGCACTTCGACGAGCCGGCCGCCCGCGAGGTCATTCGCGCCGACGACGCCCTCGACGACCTCTACCACCAGGTCTTTCGCGAGCGCATGGCAGAGGTGCGCGCGGGCGCCCTCGACGTCGAGCGCGCGGTGCGCGTGCAGAACGTGGCGAAGTACCTCGAGCGGATCGGCGACCACTGCACCAACGTCGCTGAGCACGTGATCTTCCTGGTGGAGGGCACCGACATTCGCCACCGAGGCCGCCGCGCCGCCGCGGGTGGCTGACGCCGAGCGTTCGTAGCGCCCCGCGATCGTGGCGTTTGCCGCCTCGTCTCCCCGTCCCCTCATGAGGATTTGGGGTCAACGGGCCCGCGACCCCTCATGCGCGATGCAGAGGCTTCCGATCCCCCTGGTACTTCAGGAGGTCCGATGCTTCTCACCCCCACCCTCGCCCTCGTTGTTGGCGCAGCCAGCGCTTTCAGCTACAAGATGGACGACGCGGGCAACGAACTGTACTGGGCCACGACGCCCATCCCCGTGCACGTGAACACCGACGGGATGGACGACGTCTCGGAGGCCCAGGTGCTCGCCGCCCTGCACTCGGCGGTCGGGGACTTCCGGTCGGCCGACGGCTCGATGCTCCGCTTCGACCTGATCGAGGGCGAGGTGGGCCCGCGGGCCATCAACTACGACGATGGCTACAACGCCATCTACTTCACCGACGACTGGGAAGCCCTGGGCCTCGACGAGACCCTGCTGGCGATGACCTACACCTGGTACATGGACGGCGGGGAGATCGTGGGCTTTGACATGGTGGTCAACACGGCTCACCACGACTGGTCCACCGACGGCGACCCCGAGCGCAACGACCTGCACAACACGCTGACCCACGAGCTGGGCCACGCGGTCGGGCTGGGCCACTCCGAGGTGGAGGGGGCGAGCATGTACTCCACCACCTTCCCGGGTGAGATCGAGAAGCGTGGGCTGCACATCGACGACCGGGAGGCGCTGGGCGGCCTGTACGGCGACATGGAGTTCGAATCCCGACTGCCGCTGGCCTGCGCGACCGGCGGGCGGGGCCTGGGCGGCACCGCGCCGCTGCTGCTCGCCGGTTTCGCGGGGATCGGCCTCATGCGCCGACGCCGCGGATCCGCTTCCGTGGGTGAGGGCGGCGACGCCTGACCCACTCCCCCGGCGGCGCCGCCGCCAGGCCCTTCATCCTCCCCATCCTGCGCTCCATGGAGGCGCGGAGCCGCGCTGGGACCGGGCGCGACTCACATCCCCGCTCGAGCCTGAACTCCCATGTGATCAGGGTGAACCCACCTCGACGCCAGGCCCGGGCGGCTCCGCGCCCTCCTCTCCTACCCCTCTCCTGCTCCGCTCCTTCTCGACTCCACGTCGCTCCGTCGCGTCGGCGCCCCCCTGCCCCCCGCGGGCCCCCCCCCGGAGGGAACCGACATGCCCCTGCTC
>JBDQIL010000018.1:0-12460 GCA_040264415.1 Myxococcota bacterium | reverse complement strand
GGATGCCCGAGCCGCTGCGCTCGCGCGTGGGCCCCCTCGGCGACGGCGACTGGCAGCGCCTCGTGCCGGGGCTCATTCAGCACGTCCCGCTCGACGCCGACCGCGGCACCCTGCGGCTCGTGCGCATGCGGCCCGGAGCGGTGGTGCCCGACCACGGCCACCAAGGCGAGGAGCTCAACCTGGTGCTGTCGGGCGGATTCCTCGATCGCGGCGAGCACTTCGACCGGGGCGATCTCGCCATCGCCGACGCCGACGTCGAGCACGACCTGCGGGTCGACCCGGGCGAGCACTGCGTCATCCTGCAGCTGCTCGACGGACCCATCGTCCCGCGCACGCTGCTGGGCAGGGTGGTGGGCGCGCTCACCGGCGAGAGCTGAGCCCCCGCCGGATCGCAGCGAGCAGCGCCGTCACCGCAGCGTGGGCGGCGGGGATCGCGTGGTCGAGCTGCAGGTAGCCGTGGACCAGTCCGGCTTCGTCGAGGCGCTCGACCGGCACCCCAGCCGCCTGGAGGGCCTCGGCGTAGGACTCGCCCTCGTCGCGCAGCGGATCGAAGCCGGCGGTGGCCACGATGGCCGGCGGCAGCTGAGACAGGTCGGGATGAAGCAACGGCGACACGCGGGGGTCGAGGTCGTCCGGTGCCGAATAGTGAGCCTTGTACTTGGTGATGGAGTCCTCGGTCAGCAGCAGGCCGGTGGCGAACTCTCGGTGCGAGGGTGCCTCGCGCCGGAAGTCGGTGGCCGGATAGATGAGCACCTGCAACGCAGGCGTGGGCCCGGGTGCCGCGCCGTCGCGCTGGCGCTGACACAGCACCGCCGACAGGTTGCCGCCTGCGCTGTCGCCGCCGACGGCCAGCCGGTCGGGGTCGGCGCCGAGCGAAGCGGCCCGGCGGGCCACGTCGGCCCAGGCCCGCTCCGCGTCGTCGATCGCCTGGGGGAAGGGGTGCTCGGGCGCCAGCCGGTAGTCGACCGCGACGACCACGGCGTCGGCCTCGCGGGCCACCCGTCGGCAGAACCGATCGTGGGTCTCGAGATCGCCAGCCACCC
This sequence comes from Myxococcota bacterium, assembly GCA_040264415.1. GTDB lineage: Bacteria > Myxococcota_A > UBA796 > UBA796 > UBA2385 > M30B51. Next base: position 11,417 of record JBDQIL010000018.1, on the reverse strand, counting down.
AGCCCCCGCCGTGCAGGAACATCAACAACGGCCGCGGGCCCCCCGACATGGCGTACCGCCGGGCGGGCAGATCGCCCGCGACGAGCAGGTCGTCGACCTCGTCTACGGGCAGAGTGGGGCCGTCCATCAGGGCCACGCCGCGGCGCATGCTCGCCCGCGCGATGCGGGCATCTTCGGGGTTCATCACCCGGCCCACCCGCGCCTCCATCCACAGCATGCGGGCGACCTGGGGATCGAGTCGATCGCCGCGGGCGTTCTCGCGACCGGCGCCGCGCAGACCGAGCGGGGGCAGGCGCAGCACCACAGGCGCCAGCCGCCGAAGCAGCGCGTCACGACGGCCGAGACGGATGGGAGGAGGAGGCGTGCGCCAAGGGGTGGACATGGGAGCTCCGGCAGGCGAGGCGCCCGAACCGTACTTCGGCGGCCCCACCATCGCCCCGACTCGCTTGCCTCGCTGGAAATGGGACCTACGTTCGCTGCGTCCCCTTGTCCGAATAGCGGACCCCTCGCCCGAATCGTCGGGCTGTATGCCAGGCCCAAGCGGCCCCACAGGAGCGCCCATGGCAACCATCGACCTCACCGCCCAGAACTTCTCCGAGATCATCGAAGGCAACGACACCGTCGTGATCGACTTCTGGGCCTCGTGGTGCGGACCCTGCAAGGCCTTCGCCCCCACCTTCGAGGCGGCGTCCGGCGACAACCCCGACGTGGTCTTCGCCAAGGTCAACACCGAAGAGCAGCGTGAGCTGGCGGGCGTCTTCGGCATCCGCAGCATCCCCACGCTCATCGTGTTCCGCGACCAGATCGGCGTCTTCAAGCAGGCCGGCGCGCTCCCGCGGGCCGCGCTCGACAACGTGCTCGAGCAGGTCGCCGGGCTCGACATGGACGACGTGCGCAAGAAGGCCGCAGAGCAGCAGGCCGCGGCCACCTGATCGCAGCGCTGGTCCCCAAATCACCAGCCAGACCCCCGCGCTTCGACGCGCGGGGGTCTTTGTGCATGCCAGCAGACTCGGGGCGTGATATCGATGAAAATGAAAGTCGTTATCAATACCAAACCCTGACCCAGCGCAGTGGTGGCCTCTGGACAGCGGGGGTAGGATTCTGCGGCGGTAGTGAAAACGAAAGTCAAGTTCATCCCATCTTCCCCTTCAGGGTCTCTCGATGCGCGTGATCTCCCTCCTGTTCGCCCTCTCCCTCGCCGCCTGCTCGGGTGGCGGCTCTGACTCGAGCGCGGGGGCTGACGGCGCTGACGGTTCCGATGGCTCGGATGGATCCGACGGCACGGGCGGCGCCTCTGGCGACACGTACGACTTCGTGAGCGCCGCGTCGGGCGACCCCTCCGTCTCGTACCCGGGGCAGGTGCTGCGGCAGGTGCTCATCGACGACCTCAAGGGCCACCTCGGCGGCATGACCGCCCGGCTCGACGGCGGCAGCTTCTACCCGGTGCCCGGCGACGTCACCGCCGAGCTCGACTTCTACTACGCCTTCGACAGCGCCGCGTACGGCGCCCTCGAGCACGGCGTGACCGTGGGGGGCGCTCCCCTGCAGACCACCTACGACGAGATCTCCACCGACAAAGACCTCGCCGGCAAGATCGCCGGCAACGATCCGGTCGGACAGCACGTCGATTGGTCGAGGGGCTTCATGGGCTGGAGAGCAGACGGCGTCACCTCGCCGGAGAGCCTGGTTCGCCACTGGTTCGCCACCATCGACGCGCAGGCGGTCGCCTGGTCGGGGGGCGAGATCCCCCTCGGCCCCACCGGCGAGCCCGTACCCGCCGTCACCGTCACCCCCGACGGGCTCGACCTGCAGCAGCTCCTCGAGAAGTTCCTGCGGGGGAGCGTGGCCTACTCCCAGGGCGCCGACGACTACCTCGACGACGACACCGAAGGCAAGGGCCTCCTCTCCGACCACACCGCGCTGTCCGAGGGCAAGCCCTACACCGAGCTCGAGCACCAGTGGGACGAGGGCTTCGGCTACTTCGGGGCGGCCCGCGACTATGGCGACTGGACCGACGACGAGATCGCCGACCTCGGCAGCGACGACCGCGACGGAGACGGCCTCGTCGACCTGCTGAGCGAGGTCAACTGGGGCCACAGCCAGAACGCCGCCAAGCGCGACCGCGGGGCCATCGCCGCCACCGACTACACCGCGCAGGCGTGGGTCGGCTTCTTCGAAGGCCGTCGGCTCCTCGCCGAGACCGCAGGTCGGGCGCTCACGCCCGACGAGCTCGCCACGCTCCAAGGCCACCGCGACCATGCCCTCGACGCCTGGGAGCGGGCCATCGCCTCGACCGTGGTGCACTACATCAACGAGACCCTGCACGACATGGGCACCATCGGGTCAGACGACTACGACTTCGGCGCCCACGCCAAGCACTGGTCCGAGCTGAAGGGCTTCGCGCTCTCGCTGCAGTTCAACCGCCGCTCCCCGCTCGAGGCGAGCGACTTCGTGCTGCTGCACGACCGCATCGGCACCCGCCCGGTGCTGCCCGGCGCGTCGAACACCGAGCTCGCCGACGCCGCCGCAGACCTGCGCGCCGCCCGCGGCCTGCTGGGCGCCGCCTACGGGTTCGACGCCGCAAACCTTGGAGATGATGATGGAGCGAACGGCTGGTAGGGGCTCCTGGCTCCTCCTTGGCGGTCTGACGGCCGCCGCGATGCTGCAGCCGCTGGCCTGTCGGCCGGTGGGTGATTCGGCGGGCGGGCCTGCCGCCCAGGCCCAGCTCGACGCGCTCGCGCAGGTGGGCCCCGGTGTGGTGATGCCCGCCCTCGAAGCCTTCGTGGTCGAGGCCGACGCGCTCGAACGCGCCCTCGCCGCCTGGGCCGCCGCGCCCACCGACCCGGCCGCTCACCTCGCGGCCCAAGACGCCTGGGTCGAGGCCTTCCTCGCCTGGCAGGCGGTCGAGGTCATGCAGATCGGCCCCGCCGCCTCGTCGCTCACCGCCATCGCCGGCGCCGACCTGCGCGACGAGATTTACTCCTGGCCCACCATCAACGCGTGCCGGGTCGATCAGGAGACGGTCGAGGCCGACTGGGACCGCGACTCCTGGTTCACCGAGAACCTCGTCAACTCGTATGGCCTCGATGCCATCGAGTACCTCTTGTGGGCCGGCCCCGACAACGACTGTCCCGGCCAGGTGCCCATCAACGAGGACGGCTCGTGGGCCGCGCTCGGAGAGGCCGGCGTGGCCGCCAACCGCGCGGCCTACGCAGAAGCCCTCGCCAGCCACATCTCCGAGCAGGCGACCGGCCTGCGCGACACCTGGGACCCCGCTGGAGGCGACTTCTCCGGCGCGCTCGCGACCGCCGACGGGGCCCCGTATGCCAGCAACCAAGACGCCCTCAACGCCGTCTTCGACGCGCTGTTCTACCTCGAGACCATGAGCAAGGACCGCAAGCTGGCGGTGCCGCTGGGCCTGCAAGACTGCGGCGTCGACGACTGCAGCACGACCGTCGAGGCCCTGCACAGCGGCCTCGGGGCCGCCGCCATCGCGGCCAACCTGCGCGCCTTCCGCGACCTCTTCACCGGCGCCGACGGAGACGGCATCGATGACCTGTTGGACGAGCTGGGAGAGGGCGAGCTCGCCGCGCGGGTGCTGGCCGACACCGACGCGGCGATCGCGCTGGCTGACGGCCTCTCGGCGCCCCTCGATGAGGCCGTCGTTCAGCGCACCGCCAACGTCGAGGCCCTGCACGACAGGCTCAAGGCCATCGGCGACGTGCTGAAGGGCGACCTCGCCACGGTGCTCACCTTGCAGGTGCCCGCCGAGGCCGCCGGAGACAACGACTGACCGTGGCCGACGTCCTCACCCGCGCGGGCAGCCTGCTCGCGGCCCTGCTCGGGCCTCTGCTCGACCCGGCCAGCCGCACCTGGTGGGGGAGCCTGGTGGTCTTCGTCGTCTTCTGTGCGCTCTACGCAGCTCATCAGCGGCCGGGGTGGACCCTCGCTCGCCTCTGGGCGGGGGTCCGGCACCCCTCCACCCGCCTCGACGTGCAGCTGCTGCTGGCGCGGCAGCTCATCGCGCTTCTGCGCGGCGCCACCGGCCTCGGGGGGGCGTGGGTGCTGGCCACCGGGCTGGTGCGGGCGGCCGACGCCCACCTGGGGGCGCCGGCGGCGGCGTCGGTCTCGCCCACGGCGGTGGTCGTCGTCTACAGCCTCGCGCTCTTCGTTGGCTGGGACCTCTCTCGCTATGCGCTGCACCGCCTCATGCACCGGGTGCCTGCCCTGTGGGCGCTGCATCAGGTGCACCACTCGGCCGAGCTGCTCAGCCCCCTCACCTTCCACCGCCTGCACCCGCTCGAGTCCATCCTCTACCAGCTGCGCGGGGCGCTGGTCACCGGGGCCATCACCGGGCTGTTCTTCTACCTGTTCCGGGCAGAGGCCCAGCCGGCGACGCTGCTCGGGGTGCCGGCCGCCGGCCTGGTGCTCAACATGCTGTTCGGCAACCTGCGACACAGCCACGTGTGGCTGCGCTTTCCAAGCGCGGTGGAGCGGTGGCTGCTCAGCCCCGCGCAGCACCAGCTGCACCACAGCGCCGAGGCGCGCCACTTCGACACCAACTTCGGCACCTGGCTGGCCGTCTGGGACCGCGTGGGCGGCACCCTTCGGTCCGAGCCGGCACCGCCCGAAGCCTTCGGGGTGCCGGCCGAGCACCGAAACCACGGCGACGACCTCATCTCCGCGCTGGTCGATCCGGTGGCGGCGGCGCTCCGGTGCCTGCCGGGGCGGCGGGCGGCGCTGCCCGCGCTGGTGGCCGCCGCGCTCGGGGCCGGCGCCGCCGCCCGGGCCGCCGACGCCCCCGAGCCCCCCCCAGACGCGCCACCCGAGCGCGCCGTCGAAGAGGGCGACGAGGGCGACGAGGGCGACGAGGGTGCCCAGGGTGACCAGAGCGACGAGGGCGACACCTTTGGGGTCGAGCTCGTGGTCTACGCCCCCGACGGGACGCCCCGAGTGGCCGGCTCCGCCCACGTCGTGACCGAGAAAGACCTCGAGACCTTCGAGTATGACGACATCGAACGGCAGCTCTTGCAGGTGCCCGGCGTCACCACCCGCGGCGAAGATGGCTTCGGCCTCCGCCCCAACATCGGCATGCGTGGCGTCAACTCCGACCGGTCGGCCAAGCTGACGCTGATGGAGGACGGCGTGCTGCTCTCGCCGGCCCCCTACGCCGCGCCAGCCGCGTACTACTTCCCCATGAGCACGCGGCTCACGGGCGTCGAGGTGTTCAAGGGCCCCGCCGCCACCCGCTTCGGGCCCCAGACCGTGGGCGGCGCGCTCAACCTGCTCACCCGCAAGGTGCCCGACGCGCCCGACTATGCGGTGGACGTCGCGGCCGGGCTCCGCCAGAGCCTGCGCGCCCACGCCTGGGCCGGGGCCAGCCGAGATCGGGCGGGCCTGCTGGTCGAGGGCGTCCACCTGCAGTCGGCGGGCTTCAAGGAGCTCGACGGGGGCGGTCCCACCGGCTTCGACCGCACCGAGCTGATGGCCAAGGGCCGCCTGCGCCCCGGCGGCGGCCACGAGCTGGGGGTGAAGGTGGGCTACGCCCGCGAGCGCTCCAACGAGACCTACCTGGGCATCACCCTCGCCGACGCCGAGCGCACCCCGTACCGGCGATACGCGGCGAGCGCGCTGGGGCTGATGACCTGGAACCGCACCCAGGCCGAGCTCTCATGGAGCGCGCGCCCCACCGATCAGCTGCGCGTGCGCACGGTGGCCTACCACCACTGGCTCGACCGGGCCTGGACCAAGCTCAACCGCTTCGCCGGCGGACCCGACCTCCACGACCTGCTCCAGCTCGACCCCAGCACCGGCCAGGGCGCCGTCTACATGGGCATCCTTCGGGGAGAGGAGGACTCCGCCAGCCCCGAGCAGGCCCTTCAGATCGGCACCAACGACCGCACCTTTCACGCCATGGGGGTGCAGAGCACCGCCCGCTGGAACGTCGACCGAGAGCGCGTGGGCAGCAGCCTCGAGCTGGGCCTGCGGGTGCACGGCGACGTGGTCGACCGGCTCCACACCGAAGACCCCCACGCCATGGTCGCGGGGGCGCTCGAGCCCACCGGCGAGCCCACGCTCACGCTCCTCGACAGCCGAGCGACCGCCCTCGCGGTCGCCGCCCACGCCCACGAAGACCTGCGCCTCGACGACCTGCACCTGACGCCAGGCCTCCGGGTCGAGGCCGTCCAGACCACGCAGCGCGCCGTGGGGCAGGCCGACACGGGCCCCACCACGCGGGTCACCCCGCTGCCGGGTGTGGGCGCCCTCTACAGCGTCAACTCCTGGCTCGACGTCTTCGGCGGGAGCTATCGGGGCTTCTCTCCGGTGGCGCCCGGGCAAGACCCGGGCGTGCGGCCCGAGCAGGCCTGGATCGGCGAGGGCGGCGCGCGCATCGACACCGGCGACCGGTCGCTCGAGGTGGTCGGCTTCCTCACCGACTACTCGAACATCACCGGGCAGTGCACCGTCTCGGGCGGCTGCATCGGCGACACGGTCGACCTTCAGTTCAACGGCGGCGCGGCGCGCGTCTACGGGGTCGAGAGCGTCGGCCGCGTCGACCTGCTGCTGCCCGGGGGGCTGCGGGTGCCGCTGTCGGCCACCTACACCTTCACCGAGTCGATGTTCTTGACCGGCTTCGTGTCGGGCTTCCCGCAGTTCGGCACGGTGGAGCCCGGCGACGCGCTGCCGTATGTTCCCACCCACCAGGCCGGCGGCCGCATGGGGCTGGTGCACCCGCGAGCCGCCCTGAACGTGGGCGTGGCTTGGCGCACGGGCATGCTCGACGCGGCCGGCGCCTTCCCTGTGTCCGACCTCGACGTCCCGGCGCTGATGCTGGTCGACGCGTCGGTGCGGGTGCAGTTGAGCCGGCGGCTCGAGGCCTACGTGGTGGGGACCAACCTCACCAACTCCACCGCGATCACGTCTTGGCGTCCGTTCGGGGCCCGCACCACCGCTCCCCTGCAGGTGCTCGGCGGCTTGAAGCTCACGCCCCCCCAGCGCGGCGCCGGCGGCTGACCAAGGCCATCAGGCCCAGCGCCAAGGCCCCGAGGCCGCCCGCGCCGTCGGCGCTGGCGCACCCACAGCCGGCGTCGTCAGCGGCTCCGCCCGATCCGTCGGCGGGGGCGCCGGTGTCGTCGTCGATGGGCCCGGTGTCGCCAGCGGGCTCGCCGTCGGTGGGCTCGAGGCAGGCCGCCGCGGCGTCGGGCGCGCCCACACAGAAGCGCACCTTGGTGCTCTCGGGCGCGGGCTGGGGGTAGGAGCCCACCAGCGCGTAGCCCCCGGCGGGCAGGTCACCGAGCTCGACCACCCCCACCCCGTCGGGCGAGAAGGTGACCGCGGCCGCATCGACCGCGCCCTGCCGCTCGCCGCCGGCGAAGGGGTGCAGCCCGAAGACGAGCCCGGTCGGGTCGTCGGCGAAGGCGGCGACCAGGGGGCCGCCGGCGTGCTCGAGCTGGAAGTAGGTGGTGGCCAGCGGGTAGAAGCGGTTGTCGTCGTCGAGCAGGTCGGCGCCCGCCTCGACCTCGAAGGGCGGCGCCCGCAGCTGGTCGGCGTCGGGCCAGCCCTCGCCGGTGCCGCCCGACTGTCGGCCGGTGGCGAGGTTCCAGGCAGCGAAGACCGGCCAGACCGCCTCGATGCGCTCGTCGTACAGGTCGAGCACCTCGAGGATGGCGTCGACGCCTTCGTCGTCGCCGCGGCCCTCCATCGCGTCGAGCAGCGCGGGGCCCACCCCGGCGCCCAGCCGCTCCCCCAGGAAGCCGAAGAACAGAGCGGTGCCGTAGGTCCAGGCAGTCGCCACGCCCGCAGGCGGGCTGTCAATCGACCGCGTGGGCTCCGCCAAGTAGGCCCGGCAGAAGCCGAAATAGTCGTCGAGGGTGGGATCGTAGAGGTGCTCCGCCCAGGTGGCGGTGCCTTCGGACATCCAGTCCGGCAGCGACGTGCGGTACGCGGCCTGCACCCCGTGGAACAGCTCGTGGCTCGCCAGCACCGCGGCCGCCTCGGCCGAGTCGGCGTAGTAGGACTCGGCGAAGTCGTTGTCGGTGAGCAGGTGGCCGACACACACGCCCCCGCTGCAGCCGTCGATGGCGAAGCGGCCGTCGCCGGTGTCGCCGAACTCGACCATGTAGACGTCGATGGCGCCGCTGCCGCCCAGCGCGTCGAGCGCGAGGTCGGCCTCGGGGACCATGGGCCGGAAGCCCAGGGCGGCGAAGTGGCCGATGGCGTCTTCGGCGGTGACGGCCATCACTTGGGGGAGGTCGGGAACGCCGTCTTCGTCGCGGTCGTCGAGGACCGTGGCGCTGGGGCCCGCGCTCGCGTAGTGCACCCGGACCGCCCCGGTCGGGCCATCGACGAACTCGACCGTGTCGTCGGGATGGAACGACCAGGGCTCACCGTCGGTGTCGGGGCGCGCAGCGCCCGCCGACAGCACCCACACGATCGCCAGGGGGGTCACTGCAACATCTGCCAACGAATGGTGATGACGCCGCTGTCGTCTCCGCCCACCCCGCGGTCGTTGCACTCTTCCTGGCCGACCCCGTAGTAGGTCTCCATCCGGACCTTCATCACGTGGCCGTCGGCCAGCTGGATGAGGTGCGGCACGCTGGTGGTCTTCACGCAGCTGTCGTAGGACCACCAGGCGCCCATGGCGACCTGGGGGCTGCCCGGCAGCCCGGAGCTGTCGTTCACGATGGTGCAGTCGCTGGTGTAGTAGTCGTCGAGGGCGTAGGGGACACCCTCGGGCACCTCGGTGACCGCGTCGTAGTCGGACTCGAGCAGGGCGGCGGCGCCTACGCAGCTCGGACCCGACGACCCGCCGTTGAGCCGCACGATGAAGCGCCGCAGCGCCATGTCCCAGTCCATGCTCTCGAGCGCCGCCTCGTCGTCGATGTCGACGCGCTCGGCGCCGTCGGCGGTGAACTTGACGTAGACCCAGGGGTTGTTGGCCGCCTGGTTGTAGCCGCCGGCCGAGGCATCGACGACCGTGACGAAGTCATCGCCGTCGACGGTGGTCTCGACGTCGCCGTCGCTCACCTTGTCGTCGTGCAGCGACAGATCGCTGATGAGGTCATCGACGCAGGAGACCTCGGTGGGCTCGGTGCAGGCGGCCTCGAGCTCCTCGGTGCCGTCGCTGCCATCCGAGGCGCCGTCGCTGCCGTCGGCCGAGGTGCCCGAGTCATCGGACTTGTCGCCACAGCCGGCCGCCAGCAGCCCCAGCGTGAGTGCAAAGAGGGCGGCAATGGATCGACTCGTACGCATGGCTTCCTCCACAGGACCCGTCGAGGTTATCCGATTGCCATGATGCTCGTCTTCCTCTTCGCTCTCCACGCCGCGGACGCAGGGCTGCGTGTGCAGCCTGCCGCTCCCCCCGTGCCCGTCGGAGGCGACCGCTACGCCTTCGGCGATGTCGAGCTCGATGTGCTCCCGGCGGTGATCCTGAGCGTCGGGCCCGGCGCCACCCCGCCCGCTGGCGCCCAGCACCTCGGCGGCGTGTCGTGGCGCGTGGCGGTCGAAGACCCGGCGGCGGCCGTGGCCCTCGCGCTCACCCTCGACCGGTCGCCCGGCATCGTCGCCTTCCCCGATGTCATCCTCGAGCGCACGGTCGCGTCGTTCGACGACCCCCTGCGCGAGGGGCAGTGGTACCTCGACCACCTCGACATGGAGCCCCTGTACGCCCGCAGCTTGGGCGACCCCGCTGTGCGGATCGCGGTCATCGACTCCGGCATCGACGCCCGACACCCCGACCTCATCGACGGCGTCGCCGACCCCTACGACGCCTTCGACGACGACGACGACCCCGCCCCCGAGCCCGGCGCCTACTGCTACGACGGCAGCGACGACATCTGCGACGAGCACGGCACGGCCGTCTCGGGCGTGGTCGCGGCCCGCGCCAACAACGGGGTGGGCATGGTCGGCCTCTGCCCGCAGTGCACCCTGGTTCCCATCAAGCTGCTGGGGGACGGCGCCGGCGCGCTGGGCGCCGACGTGGCCGCCTTCGAGCACGCCATCGCGGCGGACGCGGCCGTGATCAACAACTCGTGGGGCTACACCCGCCCGGTCGATGTGCCGCAGGTGCTCGCCGACGTCATCGCCCGCGCCGCCACCGAGCCGCGCGACGGCAAGGGCGCGCTGGTGGTCTTCGCCGCCGGAAACGACGACCGAGAGGTGGGCGCCGGCGAGCTGCAGGCGCTCGACTCGGTGCTCTGCGTCACCGCCACCGACAGCTACGGTCGGTACACCAACTACACCAACTACGGCGGACCGGTCGACCTGGCCGCGCCGTCGGCGACGGTGAGCATCACCCCCGAGGGCGGCTCCACCACGACCTTCGGCGGCACCAGCGCCGCAGCGCCAGTGGTGTCGGGGCTGGCAGGATGGGCGCTGTCGGTCGACCCCAGCCTCGACGCAGCCTCGCTGCGCGGGCTGCTGCTCGACACCGCGCGGCCCTCCCCGCTCGTCACCCATGACCCCGAGACGGGCCACCACCCCTACTATGGCTACGGCGAGGTCGACCCCGCCGCCATCCTGGCAGCCCTCGACGGCGGCGACCCCGACGCGGTCGCCGACGCCGATCCGGCCCCCGAGGCGGGGTCGAAGGGCGAAGAGCGCGGCGGCTGCGGGGCGGTCCCCGCCCAGCGCGCCCTGCCGTGGCTCGCGCTGCTCGGCGTCGGCGCTGCGCTCGGCCGCCGCCGCCTGTGATCCTGCCCGTTGGGGATGCGCCCAACCCAGACGGCTTCCGACCCTGGGTGACCTGGATCCTCATCGCGCTGAACGTGCTGATCTACCTGGGCGTGACCCTGCCCCTGGGCGGAGCCGCGCCCGCGCCCGACGATCCCCGCCTGCCCGAGTACCTCTCCTGGCTGGTCTCGGTGGCTCCGGCGGGTGCGTCGGCCGGCGACCTGCGAGCGCACCTCTCGGCCTACGACCTCGTGGTCTTCGGCTTCGGCTTTCGACCCTCCGCGCCCTCCACCCTCACGCTCTTCTCCGCGATGTTCCTGCACGCCGGGCTGCTGCACCTGGCGGGGAACATGCTGTTCCTCTGGATCTACGGAGACAACGTCGAGCACCGCCTGGGGCGCCTCGGCTACCTCGTCGCCTACCTCGGGGCCGGGGCCGCCGCGACCCTGGGCTACGCCGCCCTGGCTCCGGGCTCGGGCACGCCGCTGATCGGGGCCAGCGGGGCGATCTCCGGTGTGCTCGGCTTCTACTTCGTCTTCTTTCCGGCCAACCACGTCCGCCTGCTGTTCCTGCTCCCCCCGTTCTTCTTCCAGCGCTTCCTGGTCTCGGCTCGGCTGGTGCTCGGCGCATACGTGCTGCTCGACAACCTCGTGCCGTACCTCTTCGGTGGAGGCGCGAGCGGCGTCGCCCACGGCGCCCACCTGGGCGGCTTCGTGGCGGGGGCGGGGGCCGCGGTCGCGCTGGGG
>JBDQIL010000017.1:0-12883 GCA_040264415.1 Myxococcota bacterium | reverse complement strand
GCTCGCACGGGGCTCGGCGCTACACCGCGCCCACCTATGCGCCAGACGACGTGCTGGTCTTTGGTCGCGAGTCGGTGGGGCTCCCGGCCGAGCTGGTGGCGTCCCACGGCGGCGGGCTGCTCATCCCGATGGTGGGCCCGACCCGCAGCCTGAACCTGTCGAACGCCGTGGCCGTGGCCGCCTACCGGGCGATGCAGGACATCGCCCCCGCGGAGTTCGCGTGAGCGTGGCGCCCTGGGCGGTTGTGCTCGCAGGCGGAGGGGGGACGCGGCTCTGGCCGCTGTCGCGGCGCTCGCACCCCAAGCAGTGCCTCTCGCTCGGGGGCACCTCCAGCCTGCTCCGCCAGACGGTCGACCGGCTCGCGCCGCTGGTCCCCCGCGAGCGGGTGCTGGTGGTGACCGGCCCCGACATGGCCGCCGCGGTGCGCGCCGACCTGCCAGACCTCCCGGCCGACGCGATCATGGTCGAGCCCCAGGGCCGAAACACCGCGCCGTGCGTCGCATGGGCCGCCATCGAGGTGGCCCGCCGAGCCAGCCCCGAGGCCCCGCTGCTGGTGCTGCCCGCCGACCACGCGGTCGCCCGACCCGCCGCGCTCCGCGAGGCCCTGGCCGCCGCCGCCCAGGCAGCCGTCGACACGGGCGCCCTCATCACGCTCGGGGTGCCGCCCGACCGGCCCGCGACCGGCTTCGGCTACCTCGAGCTGGGCCCCCCAGCCGGCCGCTATGGCCGACTCGAAGCCCTCCGGGTCTCGCGCTTCGTCGAGAAGCCCGACCTCGCTCGGGCGCGGGCCTTCGTCGAGGGCGGCGCTCACTTGTGGAACGCCGGCATGTTCGCCTTCACAGCGCGCGCGCTGTCGGCGGCCGTGGCGGCCCACCTGCCACGCACCGCGGCCGCGCTGGCGCCCATCCGAGACGATCCAGACGCCCTCCACCTCGCGTGGCCCGAGACCGACGCCATCAGCCTCGACTTCGGTGTGATGGAGCGCGCCGCGAACATCCTCACCATGCCGTGCGACGTGGGCTGGTCCGACCTCGGGGCCTGGGACCAGGTGGCGTCCACCTACCCGCCGGTGCCCGGCGGGCGGGGGCTGGCGCGGCGGGTGGTCTCCGTCGACGCGACCGACTGCCTCGTGCACGCGCCCAGCAAGGCCGTCGCGCTGGTCGGTGTGCGAGACCTCGTCGTGGTGGATACGCAAGACGCCTTGCTGGTGCTCGACCGTCGTCGCGCGCAAGATGTCCGGGCGATCCTCCGCCAGCTCGCGGAAGCTGGCGACGACGACCTCCTCTGAGTCCCTCCTGTGGAGCCCCCATGCACCGCGCTGTCTTGATGTCCTTCGCGCTGATCGGCTGCGGGCCCGGCGCCCTCGAGTGGACCGCCGAGACCGACGGCTGCCCCGACTACGACTTCGACGCCCCCACGGCCCCCGCGCTCACGGCCGTCGCCGAGGGCGCCGACACCGTCGTGGTCGAGTTCGGCTGCGTGCTGCAGCCGGCCGACGCGGCCTTTGAGCCCGAGCTCACGGCCGACGGCAAGGCGATCGAGATCACCGAACGCTGGACCAGCGGCGACGAGGCCGACTTCCCCTTCCTGGCTCGGGTGCGGCTCGAGAACCTGTCCGGTGAACTCCAGATCTACTGGTTCCGCGGCGACGACGACCTCGCGTTCGACAACGTGTCCCTCACCGTGGACTGAGACCCGTGCCCTGCGCGCTCATCACCGGCGTCACCGGTCAGGACGGGAGCTTCCTGGCCGAACAGCTGCTGGCCGACGGCTGGCGGGTGGTCGGGGTGGTGCGCCGCAGCGCCAGCCCGAACCATTGGCGCATCGCCCACCTCGAGGGCCAGCTCGAGCTGGTCTCCGGCGACCTCCACGACCTCGGCGGGCTCATCGGAATCCTCCGTGACGTGGCGCCCGATCACATCTACAACCTCGCCGCGCAGAGCTTCGTGCCCACCAGCTGGCGGCAGCCGCTCCTCACCGGTGAGGTGACCGCGCTCGGCGCGGCGCGCGTCTTCGAGGCCGCTCGACTCGCGGCCCCGACGGCGCGGGTCTATCAGGCGGGCTCCTCTGAGATGTTTGGCCTCGCCCGGGTGTCGCCGCAGCGCGAAGACACCCCGTTTCATCCCCGGTCACCCTACGGGGTGGCCAAGGTCTACGCGCACCACCTCGCGGTCAACTACCGCGAGAGTCACGGGCTCTTCATCGTCGGCGGGATCCTCTTCAACCACGAGAGCGAGCGGCGCGGCGAGGAGTTCGTCACCCGCAAGATCAGCCGCGCGGTCGCGCGCATCCACCTCGGCCGGCAGCGCGCCCTCCGGCTCGGCGCCATCGACGTCCGACGCGACTGGGGCTTCGCGGGCGACTACACCGTCGCCATGCGGGCCATGCTGGAGCAGGACGAGCCGCGCGACTACGTGATCGCCACGGGGCAGGACTGGTCGGTGCGCGACTTCGCCGAGCGCGCCTTCGCGGTGGTTGGGCGGGATTGGCGGCAGTTCGTCGAGCACGACCCCGACCTCCTCCGACCCGCCGAGATCCAGTCGCTGTGCGGCGACGCCAGCCGCGCGCGGCGCGACCTCGGGTGGGCTCCGAAGGTCGACTTCGACGCCCTGGTCGAGCGCATGGTGCGGTCTGACCTGGAGCGGGAGCGCCGGTGAGCGCCCGCACGAGCGTGGTCACCGGCGCCGGAGGCTTCGCGGGGGCCTGGCTGTGCCGCGCGCTCCTTCGCCGCGGCGACGCGGTGGTGGGCTGGGTGCGGCGCGCGCCCCTGCGGCCGGTCCCGGGCGTGCGCTACGCCTTGGTGGACGTGACCGACGAAGGCGCCTGCCGCGACGCCGCCGCCCGCCACGCCCCGCATCGGCTGTTCCACCTCGCCGCCGTCACCCACCCCGGGGACGCGGCCCGCGACCCGGCCCGCGCCCAGGCGGTCAACGTGCAGGGAACGCGGAACGTCTTCGGCGCCCTCCCGCCGGGCACCCCGGCGGTGGTCGCGAGCACCGTACACGTCTACGGCCCCCCCCAGTCCCTCCCGCTGTCGGAGGGACACCCCGTCGCGCCGCGCGGGGTCTACGCCCGAACCAAGGCCGACGCCGAAGCTGCGGCGCTCGATGCCCATGACGCCGTGGTGCTGGCGCGCGCCTTCCACCACACCGGGCCAGGTCAGGCTCCGCGCTACGCCCTGGCCGACTGGGCCCAGCAGCTCGCCCGAGGCCGACGGGTCCTGCGCACCGGCGACGTGTCACTGCGGCGCGACTATGCCGACGTCCGAGACATCGTAGACGGCTACATCGCGCTGTCGGAGCGGGCCGCGCCCGGCGCGGTGGTCAACCTCTGTACGGGCCGAGCCCCCCGCCTGCGCGATCTGATCGCGCTGATGGCGCCCGAGGCGCCGGTCCGCATCCAGGAGCAGCCAGACCGACGTCGGCCCGACGACCCCCGCGTGCTCGTGGGCGATCCGCGCCAGGCGCTCGCGCTCGGCTGGCGTGCCCGCCGGCCGCTCTCGGCCGCCCTGCGGTCGCTCGTGGCGGGCTTCCGGCTCTCGTGAGGCGCGGAGAGCGGTGGACCGATGCGCGGCTCTGCCAGAGCCACAGCCAAGGCCGGCGTCACGACCGGGTCGGCGTCATCACAGCGTCGGGCTCGCAGGAGCCGCGGCCTCAGTCCTCGCGAACGTCCATCACGCCGTCGCCGTCTACATCGCGGCCGACTTTGACCACGTTCCCGGCTTCGTCGAGGTACTCCCAGAAGTCGAGCCGACCGTCGCCGTTGGTGTCGCGCTCTTTGCGCCGCACCTTGCCCGCCTCGTAGACCTTGAAGAGGTCGTAGGCGCCGTCGTTGTCGGTGTCGACCTCAGTGAGGACGCGCTTTCCGCCCTGGTAGTGGTCCGCCCAATCGACCCGCCCGTCGAAGTCGCCGTCCATCTCCTCCTTCTCGATCTGACCCGCGCTGTCGAACCACGTGCGCACGTCGACCTTGCCGTCGCGGTTGAGGTCGGAGTCTTTGCGGACCAGCTGGCGGGGGCCGTCGGACCGCTCCTTCCAGAAGTTGGACACGTCGGCGGTCTTGTCACCGTCTAGATCGATCTTCTGCTCGGTCAGCCCGTCATCGGTGGGCGACTCGGAGAGGATGCCGGCAGTGCGCTGGCCGCCATCGTTGGCGTCTTTGCCCTTGGGCCCGCAGGCGGCCAGCCCGAGGGCGAGGGCGATGAGCGTGCGGTTTCGCATCAGATGCATGGCTGGGGGCTCCTGCTCCAGACCCGTCGACGCCGGGTCCGCGGTCACTTAGTCAACATGCCCGACCTGTCAAACCGGCCGGGCCACCTTCGATTCCTGCGGGACGCCCCCGGTCTGTCCGGGCGCGCAGTCGGATGATGCTACTGTCTGCCAGACGCGGGGATGTGATGCAACGAGATGCGCAACAGCCCGCACGGCACCTGCTGATCGTCGATGACGAGCCCGTCATCCTGCAGATCCTGCGCGCCGTCTTCGAGGACGACCCGTACCGGCTCACCACCGTGGGCACCGGCGCTGACGCGCTCCGGGTGCTCTCGGAAGAGGGCTGCGACGTGCTCATCACCGACAAGAACCTCCCCGACCACTCGGGCTTGCACCTGCTCGCGGCGGCCAAGGAACAAGACCCGACCATCGAGGTCATCATCGTCACCGGCTACGCGAGCCTTGAGACGGCCTTGACCGCGCTCGAGCTCGGCGCCTTCGATTACGTCGAGAAGCCCCTCGACGACGTGTTCGATATCAAGCGAAAGGTGCGCCGCGCCCTCGATCGGCGCGACATGGCGCAGGAGAACGCTCGGCTGCTTGAGCACCTGCAGCAGCAGAACGCCGCGCTCGAGCAGGCCCTCGCGGAGGCGCGCAGCCTGCAACGCGACCTCATCCAGTCCGAGAAGCTCGCCGGCATCGGCACGCTGGCCGCCGGCGTCGCCCACGAGATCTCGAGCCCCCTGTTCGGCATCATGGGCCTCGCTGAAGCCATCACCGACGAGGAAGACCCGGCCGAGGCCCGGTCCCATGCGGCTGAGATCGTCGAATACAGCCGCAACATCCGCGACATCGTGGTCGACCTGTCGAGCTACAGCCGGGCGGCCGACCGCGAGGTCTGGGGGTCGGTGCCGCTCGCCCCCGTCGTGCGCGACGCCATCAAGCTGGTGCAGCGGTCGGCCAACGTCGAGGGGGTGACACTCACCGTCGACATCCCCGACGACGCTGTGGCCCAGGGTCGGCAGAACGAGCTCCAGCAGGTGTTTGTCAACCTCATCCGGAACGGCGCCGAGGCGGTCCGAGACCGGGCCGGCCCGGGGGGCACGGGGCAGGTCCACACCCGGGCTTGGCGCGACTCCGACGTCGTTCGCGTCGAGGTGACCGACGACGGGACCGGAATCGCCCCCGACGATCTCGACCAGGTCTTCGATCCCTTCTACACCACCAAGGATCCGGGCAAGGGGACGGGCCTGGGGCTCAACGTGGCCTGGCGCATCGTGACGAAGGTGCGGGGCACCATCTCGGTCGAGAGCACGGTAGGGGAGGGGACCACCTTCCACCTCTGCTTCCCGCTGCCGGGCCTCGACCCGGACGGTCTCGGGCCACCGGCCCGCTGACCACCGCGCCCACCCCCTCGCCCCTGGAGCGCCGTGCGGCTGCGCGCCCGCTTGGTCCTGATGATCGCCGCAGCGGCGCTGCTGCCCATTGGCGTGTTGGGGGTGGCGGCGGTCGAGATCTCGACCAGCCGGCTCGACGAGCGGGTGTCGGCGCTTCAGGCCCGCAGCGCCGACGGGTTGGCGATCTTCGTCGAGACCTGGCTCGCCGCGCGCCTGCGGCTGTCGCGGCAACAGGTGACCACCTTCGGCCTCGGTGACCTCGACGACGCGGGCAAGGCGGGCTTCCTTCGGCTGGTGTACCGGCAGGTGCCGGAGGCTGGCGTGGTCACGTTGACGACCCCCGACGGCGACGACGTGGCGCCCGCGGTGATGCTCCCACCGGGCGCCGACGTGGGGGGAGACCCCGGCCTGCAGGCGCGGCCGCGGGTGAGCGCCGAGCGCGCGGCGCGGTTCCGGGCCGCGCTGCCGCTCACGAGCCTCGCGACGGCCCGAGCCAACACGGCTCCCGAGGGGGCGGTGCCCCCGGTCGTGGGTCGCCCCTACCGGCCCGACCCCGACCAGCCCCCGGGGGTGGCGGTGGCGGGCGCCGTGCCGGGCCAACCGCTGGTGCTGGGCCTCGAGCTGTCGCTGGCCGAGCTGGAGCGCCGCTTCGTCGAACAAGCAGATGACGCGGTCGATGTCGTGCTGCTCGATGGCGACGCCACGGCGGTGCTCGGCGGCGGCTCGGGCCTCGTCGTGCCGGAGCGCTTCCGCCCCTTCCTGGCCACCTCGAAGGCCGACGGCGTGCGCTACGTCCTCGAAGACGGCCGCGGCGTGCTGGCCGCCAGCTCGCCCGTGCCGCGGGTGGGGTGGACCGTCGTGCTGGCGGAGCCCGCGTCCATCTCCGCCGCCGCCACCCGCGAGATCCGCGTCCGCACCGCCTTCGTGGGCGCCATCGCCGCCGCCCTCTCGCTGGTGCTGGGGGTGGCGTTCTCGCGCTCGCTCTCACGCCCGGTCATCGGCTTGAAGGACGCAGCCTTGGCCGTGGCCGACGGCGACCTGGGGCGTCGGGTGCCCGCTGAGGGCGGCGACGAGCTGGCCGAGCTGTCGCGCGCCTTCAACTTCATGAGCGGACGCCTGCAGGCCAACGCCGCCGAAATCGGGCAGCAACGCGCCGAGATCGAGCGCTTCAACCAGGAGCTCCAAGACCGCGTGGACGAGCGCACCCGGCAGCTGCGCGAGACCCGCGACCGGCTGGTGCAGAGCGCGCGTCTGGCGGCGGTCGGTGAGATGGGAGCCGGCCTCGCCCACGAGCTGAACAACCCTGTGGCGGGCATCCTGGGGCTGGTCCAGGTGCTGGTGCGCCGACGGGCGGGTTCGGCTGACGAGGGGCTGCTGCGCAGCGTCGAGCAGCAGGCCGTCCGGTGCAAGGAGATCCTCTCGCGGCTGCTCGGGTTCTCGCAGAGCGACGCGGCGCCCGACGCGCCCACGGCCGAGGTGGGCACGCTCGACCTCGACACGCTGCTCGACGGCGTGCTGGCGCTGGTGCGGGGCCCGCTCCGCCAGCGCGACGTCTCCGTCGCCCGACAGGGCCAGGCCGGCCTCACCGTCCACGGCGATCGCGCCGAGCTGGAGCGGGCTCTGGCGCAGGTGCTGCTCAGCCTTCGGGCGGCCGCCGTCTCGGGGGGAGCGGTCACCGTGGCGCCCTCGATGCCGCCCGAGGCCGACCGGGTCCACATCGCCCTCACCCTCGACGCTCCGCGCATCCATGTGGGCGGCGATGACTGGATGGCGTCGGGCATGGGCTTCTGGGCGGCGCGCCAGATCCTGGCGTCGCACGGCGGTCGCCTCGACGAGCCCAAGGCGCCTTCCCCGTCTGGTCGCGCTACCTGGACCGTGGTGCTCCGGCCACGCGCCTGAGCCCGGGAGCCGCGCGCCGATGCGAAACCACCTGCCGGTCCTCGCCGCCGCCGCCGCCGTCCTGGTGGTCGGATGGCTCGCGTACTTCCTCTTGTTCGACCGAAGCGGCGCGCCCGCCATCGTCGTGCTCGAGGCGAGCGGCGGGGTGACCCGCGCGAACCCGTCAGCGGGCGCCGCGCCGCTCGCCGCGGGCGACGAGTTGCTGGTGCGCGACCGCATTCAGGTGGGCGCCGACGGTGGAGCCCTGCTCGGCGTCGGCGCCGAGACCCGCCTCCGCCTCGAGCCCGACAGCGTCATCGAAGTGCTGTCGGTCGACGAGGACGGGGTGCGGGTGGAGCTGGAGGACGGGCGGGTGCAGGCCCGGGTGCGGCCCGGCTCGCCCCAGCTCGCCGTGAGCAGCCAGGGGCGCCTGCTGCGGGCAGCCGACGCCGACTTCACGGTCGGCGCAGACAGAGAGGCCGAGGTGCTCGCCGTGGCGGTCGAGCGCGGGCAGGTCGGGGTCGAGGGCGCGCCTGGCGGCACGCAGGCCCTCGAGGCCGGCTCGACCGCCACGCTGATGCCTGGCGCCCTCCCGATCCTGCAGCAGAGCGACGCCGCTCTGCTCCTCGACGTCCGGTGGCCCACCGCCCAGACCCGGGCGGCCACGATCACGCTCGAGGGTCGCACCGCGCCACGGGCCCGAGTCCGCGTGACGGGCGGCGCCGCGCCCGCGGAGGGGCTCGCAGACGCCGAGGGTCGCTTCACGGTGGGGGTCCCGCTGCGGGAGGGTGACAACGCGCTCGAGGTCACCGCCCGCGACAGCCTGGGCCGCGACGTCGCGGTGGACGGCCGCGCCCACCGCGACACGCGCGCGCCGGCGGCCCGGTCCGTCGACGTCAGCTGGGGTGGCTGAGCGTGTGGGCGCTCCTGCTGTGGGCGGTGTCGACCGCCGCCGCCATCGAGGCCCGGCTCGAAGCGATCGAGGGCCCCCCACTGGCCGGCGAGGCCGTCCCCCTGGAGCTCCTGCTGGTCGATGGCGCTCGCCTGGCGGGGTCGCTCGAGCCCAGCGCGCGGGCCCAGGCCGGGGCGCGGTATCGGACCCGCCAGCGCCCCGGCTGGGCTCGAGACCGACGCCCTGCTGGTCTCCCTCGACGACCGCGTCATCGAGCTCGCCATCCCCATCGCAGCAGAGCCGCAGCCAGCCCTGCGGCTCCCTGGGTCGATCGGGGGCCTCACCGGCCGGGCGACCACGCTCGCGCTGGGGAACGTCGAGCCCGACCTCGCGTCGCGCCTCGTCGTGACGGCGAGCGAGGGCCGCGCCGCCATCTCGGTCGCCGCGACCGGCGCGACGCTTCGGCTGCAGCCCGGCCCAGAGCCCTTCCCCCGCGCCGTCCCCGTGGCGGTGCTCGATCCCACGGATGCTCGCCGGCCCCCCGCCTTCACGGTGCATCGGCTCACGGGTCGGCCGCGCATCCCCATCCAGGTCACAGAGCCCGGCAGCGAGGTCACCCTCCTGGTGGGGGGGCGCAGCTACGGCCCCTTCCTAGCAGGTGACGACGGCGTCGCCCGCACCTCGGCCGAGGTTCGCCCTGGCGAATCCGTGGCCGAGGTCATCCTCGAAGACCCCGCAGGCAACCGGCAGCGCAGCTCCGTCGCCTGGGGGGGAGACCCGCGGCGGGCGCTCCGCGCGATCGGCCGCGCCGCCGGCCCCAATAGCGAGCGCAGCGCGCTGGTCGAGCTCTTCGCCGTAGACGCCCGCGGGCGCCCGTGGCGCGGGCCGGCGCCCGCCTGCGGCACCAGCGTCGGTCAGGTCGTCGAGCTCACCCCTCTCACGCCGGGCCGGTGGCGCGGGGTGGTGCCGTCTCCGCCCCAGGGCGCCTTCTTCGACCTCCGCGTCGATTGCAGCCTCGCCGACCAGGCCACCGCCTCGGCGCGGGTGCCCGTGGGCGCCCCCCGCCCGGCCCGGCTCACCCTTCAAGCCTGGCCGCCCGAGCTCTCCGCCGAGGCCCCACGGGCCCAGGTGCAGGCGTACCTCGAGAGCGCAGCTGGAGAGCGGCTCTCGGCCGACGGGATCAGCCTGAGCGCGGCGCTCGGACGGATCGAGGTGGAGGACCACCCAGACGGCGCCGCGGTGCGGGCCAGCTACGAAGGGGCGGCGGCGGTGGCGGCAGGCGGCGATCGGCTCGCAGCCGCTTGGTCCGCCCCGCTGGGGTCAGGCCCGCCCCGCGCGGTCGAGCTGGGGGTGGACTGGCCCCGACCGGACGCCCCGCTGGTGGTCCGCGCCCGCGCCATCGACCGACAGGGGCGGGCGCTGGCCGGCGCGCCCGTGCGGCTGATCGGGGAGGGGGTCGCCCTCGATCTCCGCACCGAGGCAGACGGCTGGGCCAGCGCGGCCTTCCGCCCCCCCGACCGCCCCGGCCCCGCGCGCATCGCCGCGCAAGCCGGGGGCGCCGAGCGCAGCCGGCTGGTGCTCCCGGGCGCCAGCGAAGGCGCCATCCCGGGCGAGCCCGATCTGGTGGCGAGCCTCGACCTGCCCATCCGCGCCGGTCGCGTCCGCTCCGTGTTCCTGTCCACCGAGCCGCGCAGTCTGCCGGCGGTCCCGGGCCAGACCGCCCGCGTGCTCGTGCGGCTGGTGGATGACCAGGGCAACCCCGTGACCGACGAGGAGCTGCTGCTCGAGGCCTCTGCGGGGGTGGTCACCCGAGCCCGGCGCCGACCCGACGGCGCCTACGAGGCCACCTGGGCCCCGCCCCCCGGCATGCCCTACGGCGAGGTCCGCATCACGGTCACCTCCGACCGAGGCGCCTTCTCTGCCACCACCACAGAGCTCGATGTCGTGCCCCAGATCGTGCGCCGGGCGCCGGGCGTACAGGTGGGCTGGCTGGCGGGGCAGGGGGGCCTGTCGAGCCCCTACGTCGGGGTGGTCGGCGACGTCCAGCTCCCGCGATTGGGTCCGCGGGTCTACGCGCGGGCCTCGGTGGGGCTCTATGGAGAGCGCATCGACACGACCGACGACGTGAGCGGCGCGGCCCTCAGCCTCGACATCGACGTCTTGCCGGTCGGCCTGGGCCTGCTCGCCCGCCAGGACCGGGGCCGCCTCTCCGGGTGGCTCGGCGGCGAAGGGTTGGCGGTGCCCTACCGCCTCGAGGCGCGCTACGGCGAGACGATCGCGAGCCGGGGGGTCGCCATCGCGCCGCCAGGGGTGCGGGCCTTCACCGGCGGAGGCTGGAGGCTGCGCGGCAGCGAGCTCATCGCCGAGCTCGCCTACACCTTCGTGACCATGAACGCGGCCGAGGTCGGCTGGCAGGGGGCCGTGGGCGGGCTCCAGGCCACCGCCGGCTACCGCGTCCTGTTCCGATGACACGGCTCGTCATTCCTGGCATCCTGCGCGGCAGACGCGATACTCTCGGCCTGTGAACCGCCTCCGCGCCGCCACCGTCGCCCTGACCGCTGCGATGGGCTGCGCCCCCGGCCTGCCGGCCCCCGAGCCCGCGGCGGTCGACCCCGACTGGGGCTGGAACGGCGAGTCCACCGATGTCCGCATCCGAGGCGCGGGCTTCTACCCTCGCATTCAGGCGTCCGGCGCACGCGATGTCGCCTTCGACCGACAGTTTCGCGTGTGGTTGGTGGGCGACCAGCGCATCGAGCTCGACCGGGTGGACTTCCGGTCCGATTCCGAGCTCGGCGCAGAGGTCCCGGCCGGCGTCCCAGCAGGGCGCTACGACCTCGAGGTGGTGGGCCCCGGAGGCGACAGCGGCCTGCTCCGCTCCGCGTTCACCGTCACCGACAGCCGCGCCGATCGCATCGAGCTGGCCGCGACCGATTTGAACTGGCCGGTCTACAGCCTCGCTCGACTCGACATCCAGCTGGCCGGCCCGGGAGGGCTCGACGTCCCTGACGACCTCGAGATCGACGTCTTCGTGCGCGGCGTAGACGACCCGGGCACGGTGCGCTTCGAAGACACCCTCGATGATCAGTCGCTGATGGTCGATCTCGAAGACGGCCGGGTGGGCGTGCGCGGCCGGCTGGGGAGCGACGGGGGCGGGCACCTCACCTTCACCAGCACCACCCCCACCGAGCTCTGGATCGACGTCGCGCCCGCCGACCCCACGTCCGTCATCGCGGGGTCGAGCCAGTTCTTGGCCTTCACCCCAGCCGACGCCGTGGCCGTCGAGGTGGCGCCGGTCGATCCGGGTCAGCCCATCGTCGCGGGGGCGCCCTTCGATCTGCGGCTCTCGTTGGTCGACCGCTACGGCAATGTCGTCGGCGACGCCTCCGCCGGCGTCACGCTGTTCGAGGCCTGCGCCGCCCCCGGGGGGCGCTTCACCGGGTCCGCCACGGTGGTCGGCTCTGCCGTCGTCGAGGGGGTCGTGCTCCACGGCGCGAGCGCTGCAGGCGGCGGCGACACCTGCGTCACCAACCACATCGACGCCATCGGCAACGTCTTCGGCAGCACCATCGAGGGCCAGTCCGACGACCTGGCGATCGCGCCAGGGCCGGTCGCCTCCTACGCGGTCGTGGCTTGGCCCACCGTGGTCGAGGCCGGCGAAGACGACGTGCTGGTGCAGGTGCGAGCGACCGATTCGGTGGGCAACAGCGTCTCCGACCACGCCGCCGAGCTCACGCTGACCGACTCGGCGGGTGGGCTCGCCTGGGGTGCCGCTGCGTGGTCGTGCGACGGGTTCGCGGGCGGGGTCGCGGCCTGCGCGGCCCGGCCGGTCGCCGCAGGCGCCGCGGTCACCATCACCGCCCAGTCCGACGACGCGGCCGGAGACGCCAACCCGATTCGGGTGGAGCCTTCCTCGCCCACGGGGCTGATCTTGAACGGCCCCGGCGCCGCGCAGGCTGCCGGATCGGGCTTCACCGCTGACCTGAGGGCGGTGGACGCCTGGGGCAACGGGGTCTCACTCGACATCCTCGGCGTCGACCAGCCCGCGTTCACCGACGACGGCGGAGCGGTGGCGTGCGCCTGGCTCACGTCGAGCAGCCCCACGGGCACCGAACGCTACCAATGCGTGCCCACCCGCGCCGAGTCCGACAAAGTCCTGACGGCCGCCGTCCCGTCGCGCGGCCTGGTCGCGGCCAGCCTGCCCTTCGAGGTCACCAACGGGCCCCTGTCGCAGGTGGCGATCACCCCGTCGGCCGGCAGCGTGACGGCCGGAGACGAGCTGTCGTTCAGCCTCCGGGCGCAAGACGCATGGGGCAACCCCTACCGGGTGCAGACCACCACCTCTGTGCTGGTCGGCGACCAGACTGGAGACGTCGCGGCGCTGTCTGTCGCGCTCGACTCGGGCGGGCTCGCGACGGCCCGGGCGCAGTTCACCACCGCGCGCACGGCCAACACGTTGCAGGCGTCTGCAGGTGGCGTCCCCCTGGGAACATCGACCGGCTTTGACG
>JBDQIL010000016.1:0-13535 GCA_040264415.1 Myxococcota bacterium | reverse complement strand
CCTCGTAGTCGCTCGACAGCACGAAGGCGTCGGCGGCCGCGAGCAGATCGGGCACGTCGCGCCGCACCCCGAGCAGGTGCACGCGGGGCCCGAGCTCCAGGCCTTCGATCTGCGCCTCGACGTCGGCCCGCAGCTCGCCGTCCCCCACCACGAGCAGGTGCGCGCCGGCGCGGGCGAGGGCGGGATCGGCGAAGGCCTCGATCAGCAGCGCGTGGTTCTTCTGCGGGTTGAGGCGGCCGACCACGGCGAAGACCGGCGCGGTCGCGGCGATGCCCAGGTCGGCGCGCACGCGGGCGCCCACCTCGGCAGGGCGCTGGAAGGCGTCGACCGGCACACCGTTCGGGATGCACGCGTCTGGGCGACGCCCGTAGATCCGGGCCGCGCTGTCGGCCACGGCGTCGCCGATGGCCACGGGCTCCACCCCGGCCCGAAACAGGCCGCGCTGGAGGCGCTGATCGGCCGGCGTCGCCTCTTTGTCGGCGAGGTTGTGCAGCGTGTGGACCACGCGGCGCGGGCCGAGGCCGACCATGGCCGGCGCGAGATACTTGAGCACGTGCAGGTGGGTGTGGATGGCCTCGGGCCGCAGCCGGCGGAGCGTGCGGGCCAGGCGCGCCACCACCCGCGGCTCGAAGCCCGCCCCCTTGCCCAGGAAGTGCACATCCACCCCTCGCTCGCGCAGCTCCGCCTCGATCCAGCTGCCCTGGGCGGCGCCCAGCGACACCACCGAGACGGCGTGACCGGCGTCGTGGAGCGCCAGCGCCAGCAGGGCGACGATGCGCTCGGCGCCCCCGACGCCCAGCGAGGGGACCAGCTCGACGATTCGCATCAGACGCTCCGAAGCTGCTTGAGATCGCGGGGGTGCCAGGCGCCGCTCACCAGCCCCACTGCGGCGAATACGGCCGCGCCCACCGCCACCTGAGCCACCACGTGCCAGTCGGGCAGCGCCCAGAGCGCGGCCGCCATGGCCGCCGCGGGGGCCGCCGCCCGGGCCACGTTCTGCGGCAGCCCCAGCCCCTCCACCAGGGGTCCGATGCGCCACCGGAACCACAGGGCGAGGGCGACCTCGGTGGCCAGGGTGGTCGCCGCGGCCCCCGCCGCCCCGTAGGTGGGGATCACCACGAAGTTGGCCGCCAGGTTGAGCGCCGCAGCCAGCATGACGCCCCGCGTGCGGTCCCCCTGTCGGTCGAGGGTGGAGAGGGTCATCGCGCTGCCATTGTTGACGAAGCGCAGCGGCAGCAGCGGGCAGAGGATGAGGAACGGCAGCGCGCTCACCGCGAAGGCGTCTCCCCCGATGAAGACCATCAAGGGCTCGGCGAGCAGCATGCCGCCCACGGCCGCCGGCACGCTGATGGCCAGCAGCACGCGGTGCACGAAGCGCAGCTCGGCGCCGGCCCGATCGGGGTGGCCCACGTGCCGCGCCATGCGGGGGTAGACCCCCGTGGTCAGCGTGTTGGCCACCACTGGGAAGAGGCTGATGAGCATGACCGCGCCGCGGTAGACCCCCACCTCGGTGTCGCCCTTCATCATCGCCAGCAGCAGCACATCGACGCTCAGGTAGACGCTGCCGAACAGGGCGTTGAGCCCGAAGGGCAGGGCCTCGCGGGTGAGCGCGCGCACCGCCGACAGGCTGGTCTGGAAGCCGCGGGTGCCCACCACCCGGCGGAACAGGGCGAACGTGACCGCGAAGGTGATTAGCCCGTCGAGCACCTGGCCCACGAACACCGCGACGACCCCCACCTCGAACCACAGCAGGGCCGCGGTGGTGGCGACCAGCGCCACCCGGCCGAGCACCTGACCGCGGGCGCTGAAGGCCATCTGACGCGTGGCGTGGAAGGCCGCCTCGGGCACGGCGGCCAGCGACTGCAGCGCCAAGGCGAGCGCGCCCAACGCGGCCGCAAGGACCACCTCGGGGCGGCCGTCGAACAGGGCCGCCCAGCCCACGATCGGCAGGGCCGTGGCCAGCGCCAGCCCCGCGGTGGCGGCGAGCCCCGTGGCCACCATCGGCCCGGCCCGCGCAGCGTCGCGGGCCACCTCGCGGTTGATGAGGCGGTTCATGCCCAAGCCGGCGCCGAAGGCCGCGAGCCCCACCACGGTCATCACCGTGCCGTAGACGCCGAAGCCGTCGACGCCGAGGCCGCGCATGAGCAGCACGTTCACCGCCACGCCGGCGCCCATCCGGAAGAGCTGGCTCACCCCGAGGGCGACCAGGTTGCCCCCCCGCCGCTTGGGCTCAGCGCCCATGGGGGTCTCCGGGAGCGGCGTGCGGGGTCCGCGGGTGGGCCACCGCCAGGCCCAGCCCGAGCACGAGGTAGGCCATCGAGAAGGTGAGCAGGCCCAACGTGGCCGCCATCAGCGCGAAGGCGCCCAGCCCGATGGCCACGCCGGTCACCCGCGCCGTTCGCGCAGGGTCGGCGGCCGACCGCAGGCCGCTCCACAGCGTGAAGCCCACCGTGGCGAAGAGGACCGCGCCCGCCGCCAGCCCCACCAGCCCCTGCTCGGAGGCCACCTCGAGGTAGGTGTTGTGGGCCGGCCGAAGCCGCCCCGTGATCGAGACGAAGCCGGAGGCCACCTCGAAGCGCCCGGGGCCCACGCCGAGCAGCCAGTTCTCCAAGAACAGATCCCAGGCCTGGGCCAGCAGCTCGGAGCGCTCGCGCAAGCTGTCGTCGTGGATGACCGCGGTGCCGTTCAGGCTCGCCCACAGGCGCTCGAGCCGGCGGGACGTGGCGCTCAGGCCCCCGATACCGCCCAGCACCACCAGCCCGAGCACGCCGCCCGACGCGCAGGCCAGCAGCTCGCCCTTCTGGCGGCGCAGCATGAACACGCTCGCGACCCCGACCAAGAGGCCGACCACCAGCGCGGTTCGGGATCCGCTGGCCAGCACGGCCACGGGCACAAGGGTCATCAGCCCCAGCCGGAGCGGGCGCGCGAGGCGATGCGGGTCGTGCGCCAGGCCACCCAGCAGGGTGGGGCCCAGCAGCAACAGCACGGTGCCCCACTCGTTGGGGTCGCCCATCGTGCCCGTGGCCCGGCCCGCCTTCTGGGCGCCCATGGGGCCCACCACCGACAGCACGATGGACGCGCAGAGCGCGGCCGACAGCAACCGGTACAGGGGCCCGGGGTCGCGGTCGGAGAGGATGGTGTAGACCAGCGCCGTGAGCGCGGTGACCATGCCGAGGCCATAGAGCGTGAAGCGGGCCTCGTGCAGGGTGCCCACCGTCAGCACACCGAAGCCCGCCGCGGCGACCATGCCCACGAGCGCGGTCAGCACGGGGTGCCACCGGAGCGGCGATCGGCGGGTGACCACGACGTGCACCCCCCACAGCGCCAGGCTGCCGGCCACCGCCAGCTTCGAGAGGGTCAGCGGGAGCCCCGCCACCTCGGAGCTCATCGCGCCCATGCGGTCGAAGAGCATGGCGAGGAACATGCCGGCGACCAGCGCGTCGGGGCGGGCGACCCCCACCCACGCGCCCAGCGCCACAGCTCCGAGCGCGACGCCCGCGAGGGGATGCACCACGACCGACAGGCCCGCCGACAGGCCCACCAGCGCAGGCAGCCAGGGCCGCGCCCGCAGGGGGGCCCGGAGCGCGTCGCTCATCGGCTGGCGACCTTGACCGGGCTGGGCTTGTTCGGGTGGACGGGCTCGAAGTAGCGGGCGCCCAGCCGGAGGGTGTCCTCGCTCAGCTCGACGCCGTTGAGCACCGTGCCCACGAGGTCGGCGCCAGTCTGCCGGAGCCGCGTGGCGGCCTCCTCCACCAGCTCGCCCGGCGCGAGACCGGCGCGGGCCACCATCAGCACGGCGTCGGTTCTCCGGCCCATCATGAGCGCGTCGGCGAGCACGCCCACGGGGGGGGAGTCCACGATGACGACGCGGTAGGCGGTGCCCAGCCGCGACAGCACCTCGGCGAAGATCGGCGAGGCCACCAGCTCGCCGGGGCGCTCGACCTCGGCGCCTGCCGTGAGCAGGTCGAGGCGCGGCACGTTGGTGGTCCGGGTGAGCTGCAGGGGGTCGGCCTGACTGACCAGAGACTCGCCCAGACCCGCTCCCCGACCGACACCGAAGATGTCGTGCTGCCGCGGGCGCCGGAGCTCCCCGTCGATGAGCACCGTGCGGGCCCCCACCCCGGCGAAGGACCGCGCCAGCGCCGCCGCGAGGGTGCTCTTGCCCTCGCCCGACACGCTGCTGGTGACCAGCAGCGAGAGCCCGCGGCGGTTCAGCGCCTGGTGCTGGAGCACCGCGCGCAGCGCCGACACCGACTCGGCGTGGGGAGAGCCGGGGTGATCCCAGACGTAGGTGTCGCGTTCGGCGGCGTCGAGGCCGTCGGGGAGCACGGGGATGAGCCCCAACACGGGCGCCTGCGACCGATCGCGCAGAGCCCGGGGGGTGCGGACCCGGTCGTCGACGCGGTCGCGCAGGAGCGCGACGGTCAGCCCACCGAACAGGCCCATGCCCAGCGCCGCCACCAGATTGAGCAGCAGCCGGGGCTTGGACGGGCGCGTGGGTGGCACGGCGGGGTCGACCAGCCGCACGTCGCTCAGCCCCGTGCGGGCCTGCAGCTCGACCTCGGCGCCCCGCTCGGACAGCGTGCGGTGCAGCTGGCGGGCTTGGTCCTCGGTCTGCTTGAGCTGCGCGTACTCCTCCATGAGCCGCTGCTTTGCGAGCAGCGAGGCCTTCACCCGGCCCACCTCGCCCTCGAGGCGCGCCTCTTGCCGCTGAAGGGTCTGCACCTGCGCGCGCTCGCCGCGCACGATGCGGCGCACCTCCGCCAGAATGATGGCGTCAACCCGCGTGATGTGCTGCTTGACCCGCTGGTGCTCTGGGTGGCGCGCGCCGTACCGAGCCAGCACGTCGGCCGCCTCGGTCTGGATCGCGGCCCGCTCCCGCGACAGCGCGGTCAAGCTCGGGTCGTCGAGCATGCCGCCGAGCACATCCGAGCGCCCTTGAGTCAGCAGCTGCTCGTGCTCGACGAGCTCGCTCTCGAGCAGCACCCGCTCGGTGGTGGCCGCGCTGGAGGCGCGCTGGAGCGAGTCGAGCCGCGCCGTGGTCTCGGTCATGCGCTCGTCGATGTCGACCAGGTCGTGCTCACCCTTGAAGTCGAGCACCGCGTCGCTGGCCTTCTTGAGGCGGGCAGCGGTGGTGTCTTCTTGGCTGACCAGCCACGCGCCGGCGTCTCGGGCGGCGTCGCGTCTCAGCTCGAGGTTGGCCTCCCAGTAGACCTGCGCCACCAGGTTCGCCAGCAGCGCGGCCTGGTCGGGATCGGCATGCAGGACCCGAATCTCGACGAGCTGGGTGTCTTCGCGCGGGCCCGCCGACAGGCGATCGGCCAGCGCCTCGGTGGCCTCGACCGGGTCTTCGCCGAGGTCGGTGTGGCCCAGCGCCAGGTAGCGATCGATCGCGTCGGCGCGCACGGTCCGGCTCTGGATGATCTGGAGCTGGGTTCGCGCCCGATCGCGCCCCTCGAGGTACCCCCCCTCGTCGAATTTCACGACCTCGCCGACGTCGACCTCCTGCCCGGCGCGCGGCATCAGCTGAATGAGGGCCACGGCCTCATACTGCTTGGGCTGCAGCAGGGTGCCGAGCAGCGCGGCGGCGACCGCGGCACCCACACAGATGGCGACCGTGCGCCACTGGCGCGTCAACGCGTCGCGCAGCGACGTGAGGTCGAGTTCGAGACCAGGAGTAGATGAACGAGCAGGCACGGGCCTCCGCGGACGGGCGGCCCACAGATGTTCGGCACAAGTCCGCACGGCTTGAGGCCGACTACCAGTCTACCCACCCCGACCAGGCGATCCCATTCCCCCCCACTTCGACCGCGGCGTGTTCGTCTTCAGCTTGGACTTCGAGCTGGCGTGGGGCAGCCGCGATGTGGTGCCCGATCGGGGCGCCCTCGAGCGCCAGGCCCAGCGCACCCGAGAGGTCGTCTTCGAGCCGCTGGTCGGCCTGCTCGAAGAGCTGGGGATCTCCGGGACCTGGGCCACCGTCGGGCACCTGTTCTTGCCCGGCGCGCGCCGCGACGCCCAGGGCACGCTGCACCCGGCCCTGCCTCGACCCGACCACGCCTGGTGGCGCGGCGACTGGTTCGACGGCGTTCCCGACGGCGACGAGCGCACCGCGCCGGCCTGGTACGGCCGATCGCTGGTGGACCGCCTGATCGCGTCCAACCAAGAGGTCGGATCCCACAGCTTCGCCCACCCCATCTTCGCCGACCCCGGCTGCAGCCGCGCCGTGGCCGACGCCGACCTCGCCCGCTGCACCGCGCTGGCCGACGAGCTGGGGATCACGCTTCGATCCTTCGTGTTCCCGCGCAACCTCGTCGGACACACCGATCTGGTCGCGAAGCACGGGTTCACCTGCTGGCGGCCGCTGCCGCCCGAGTGGCATCGACAAAGCGGGGTCCCCGTGCCCGTGTCACGCGGGGCCCACCTCCTGTCCCAGGCCGCCGGCCGCGCGGCGCCCACCGTGATGCCACGGCGCGACCCCCACGGGCTGTGGGAGCTGCCCGCCTCGACCGTCTTCCTGCCGGTGGGCGGCGCCCGCCGCGTGGTGAGCATGGGCGCCCGGGTGCGCCGCTGTACGGCCACCATCGACGCGGCCGCCCACGAGCGACGCATGGCACACGTCTACACCCACCCGATCAACCTCGCTGACGCGCCGGGCCCGATGCTCGACGGCTTCCGCAGGGTGCTCACCCACGCCGCCCGACTGCGCGACCGGGGCCGCCTCGACATCCACAGCATGGGCTCGCTGGCCGCGTCGCTGGAGCGCGCCGCCGGGCCCCCGGCCGCCGGCAGATAGACTGGCCCGCCGCGCGGGCGGTATGGCGCCGTGAGCTTCGTCTCCCTGTCCTTCCTGGTCTTCCTGCCCGTGGTGGTCACGGTGCGGTGGGCCCTGCGCGACCGCCGACTGCGCAACGCGTGGCTGGTGCTGGCTTCAGCCGTGTTCTACGGCTGGGCGGTGCCCTGGCTGCCGCTGCTGCTCGGGGTCTCGGTGGTGCTCGACTACGCGGTCGCGCGCGGCATGGGCCGCTGGCCAGAGCGCCGCCGAGGGCTGCTGGCTCTGAGCCTCGCGGGCAACCTGGGCATGCTCGGCGTCTTCAAGTACGCCGACCTGTTCGGCGACGCGGTGGCGGCAGCGGCGGGCCTGGCCGGACACCCGGCCGAGCCGTGGCGCGCGGGCCTGCTGCTGCCCGCGGGCATCAGCTTCTTCACCTTCCAGTCGATGAGCTACACCATCGACGTCTACCGCGGACGCCTGAAGCCCCGCGAGAGCCTGCTCGACGTCGCCACCTTCGTCTGCCTGTTCCCCCAGCTGGTGGCGGGCCCCATCGAGCGCGCGCGCGACCTGCTGCCCCAGGTGGAGGCCGACGTCCGGTTCTCCCGCGCTCGCCTGCGCAGCGGCGCGGCCCTGGCCCTGTGGGGGGCGACCCAGAAGGTTGTCGTGGCCGACACCCTCGCCCTCTACGTCGACCGGGCCTATTCGATGGAGGGGGCCTCGCCCGCGCTGCTGTGGGCCGCCACGGCGGCCTTCGCCGTCCAGATCCTGGCCGACTTCTCCGGCTACACCGACATCGCCCGGGGGACCGCGCGGATGATGGGCTTCGACCTTCGCGAGAACTTCCACGCGCCCTACGCGGCGCGATCGCTGGGCGACTTCTGGCGGCGCTGGCACACCAGCTTCACCTCGTGGATGCACGACTACCTCTACCGGCCGCTGCGCGGAGCGGGGGGGCCCGCCCGAGCCGCCGCCGCCGCCGCCGCGACCCTGGTGCTGGCCGGGCTGTGGCATGGCGGGAGCGCACGCTTCGCGGCGTGGGGCGCGTGGTTCGCCGTGTCTCTGCTCGGCTGGCGGGCGGTCGCCGCCACGCTGCCGCCGGGCCTGCGACAGCACCGACTCGCCCCGGCCCTCACGATCCCCCTCACCCAGTCCATCGTGCTGGTGGGCATGCTGATCTTTCGCGCGCCCACGCTCGCCTTCGCCGCCGACGTGCTCCGGCAGCCGCCGTGGGTTGCCGCCCCCGGGCACGCGGTGCTGGCCCTGACCGTGATGGGGGTGACCGCCTGGGGTGGCGGGCTGCTCGCGGTCGGCGGCGCTCTTCGGCGGCGGGCCTCGCTCGCGGGCGGCGGCGCCGGGCGGGCGCTGCTCCGCGGCGCGCTCGCCGGCGCGGGGGTGTGGGCGGTCGCGACCTTCGCCCGCGACACGGCCCGCGACTTCCTCTACTTCGCCTTCTGATGGAGCCCCCGATGCTGCCCCCTCCCCCACCTGCGCGCCTCTGGAGCCTGATCGGCCTGGCGCTGGCGCTCGTGGTGGCGGGCGCCCTGACACAGCGGGTGGGCGCCCTGGGCGGGGCGGGCGCGTCGAACCCGTTGTCGGGGCGCGGGATCGCAGGGGCCCACACCCTCGTGGTGGGCAACTCGGTCGCCCGCGCGGCCGTCGATCCCGCGCGCCTGGGGGCGGCCCTCGGGGTCAAGGTCGCCGACCTCGCGATGCAGGGGAGCCAGCCGGCGCACTGGCTCGCCGCGCTGCGGCACCGCGTCATCGGGGCGGGCCACACCCCCCGCCGGGTGCTGGTGTACGCGCCCCTCCACCAGCTCACCACGGTGGCCCTCCAGACCGACGCCGACCGCGCGTTGCTCCTCACCTTGCTCACCGGGCCCGATCCCGATCTGATCCGACGCGCGTTGGGGGCGACCGCACAGCCGGGGCTGGCGCAGCGGGCCCTGCGCGGCCGCGATCGGATCCGCCGCCGGGCGCTCGACGCCGCGGGCGCCACCTTCGCCCGCTTCGCCTTCACGTCGCAGGAGCGCACCGCCGCCCGCGCGGGGTTGGGCGTGGTGCCCGCCGACCCCGACGCCCGCTTCGCCGTGGTGCCCGGCGCCCCGTCCCCCGGCCAGGCCGCCCGCGAGCCGCCACCGCAGCGCGCTCCCGACCAGTCGCTGCTGCCCGCGCTGCTCGACGAGACCACCGGCCACGGATCGAGCTTCGTCGTGGTCGTTCCCGCCCGCAGCCCCGACCACCCCGGCGACCCCCGCCGCCGCCACGCCGCGCTGCTGGCCTGGCTGGCCGAGAACGGCGCAGAGGTCGTCCACCTGGGTGAGCCTCCGCCCGCGGAGCGCTTTCGCACGCCCTACCACCCCGACCCACAGGGCCGCGAACAGGTCACCGACGCGCTGGCCGAGGCGCTCTCCGGCTCTCCGCCGCTCTCCGGCTCCGCCGTGCCGGCATCACGCTAAGGGTTGGGGTGTTGGGAACTGTGCACCGGAGGCCCCCATGTCGCTGCTCGCCCTGCTGCTGTCCGCCAGCGCCCACGCCACCATCCCCGCCGCTTATGGGGTGATCGAGCACCACTTCACCTTCTCGGTGCCCGCGGGGGTGGCGCCGGCGCTCACCCTCACGGCGCCCAAGGCCGACGTGGTCTTCGTGGTGGAGTGCGCCGCCGGCGACCAGAAGCTCGAGTGGGAGACCGGGGTGGTGCCCCAGGGTGAAGAGCGCATCTTCGTGCTCGGCTTCGAAGGCGCCAGCACCACCACGGGCCGAAAAGACGACCGCGTGCGGTCGGCCGAGTGCGGGCTCTTCGCGCGCATGGCCAACGGGCTGTCCGAGCGAAAGATGCTGCAGGTGGCCTGGACCGTGCGCGAGGCCGAGCCGGCCACGCCCGACACCAAACAAGAGGACGACGCGGCCGCGGCCCCCACCGGATCGATCGTCACGCCCAAGGGCCAAGAGCCGCCCGACGAGCGCTGATTCACACCCACTGGTGCTGCCCCGCACCTGCATCCTCCGGCGAAACCATGTCTGCCGACGCCCACCTCTTGGACGGCCTCGCCCACGCCCGCGCGGGCCGCCTCTTTGCCGCCGAGGACTCCCTGCGGCAGGCCCTCGATGCGTCGGGCCACGTCCACGCCGCGGCCAACCTCGCCGCGGTGCTGCAGCTGCAGGGCCGGCCGGGCGACGCCTGCGCGGTGCTCCACCCGCACCTGAAGTCGGGCGCCCACCACCCGGTGGGGTGGAACACGCTGGGCGTCTCGCTGATGGACCAGGGCCATCTGGTCGAGGCGGCCGGCTGCTTTCAGCGGGCCGCGAGCCAAGACCCCACCAACGTGCTGCCGATGGTCCACCTCTACGGCGCGCTCTTCGACGACCGCGACCCGGCGCCCGCCCGGGGGGTGCTCGAGCAGGCCGCCCGGGTCGAGCGCACCCACCCGGCGGTGCGCTTTCACCTCGGGGTGACCTGGGGCTTGCTCGCGCCCGAGGCCGCGAAGCGCCACCACGCCGTGCTGCCGCCCGACGCCCAGGCCTGGCGCGACTCGTGGGCGTTCGTGCTGCAGGCCCGCGACCCCCACACCCGCTTCTTCGCCAGCACCGCGGCCACGCTGCGCTACGCCGCCGAGATCGCCCCAGCAGACGGCTTCGTCGCCGAGTTGGGCGTGCGCTTCGGCACCACGGCCTGCCTCCTGCGCGACGCCACCGGGGCGCCGGTCCACGGCTTCGACACCTTCGTGGGCCTGCCCGCCGACTGGCACACGGTGCCGGCGGGGGCATACTCCACCGGCGGCCACGTGCCCGACCTGGGCCCCGACATCCACCTGCACGCCGGCCTCTTTCGCGACACCGTGCCGGCATTCTCGGCCGCCCAGGGCGCCCCCGCCCGGCTCGTGAACATCGACTGCGACTTGAAGTCGTCCACCGTCGAGGGGCTCGAGCCGCTGGCGCCGCACCTGCAGCCCGGCACGGTGCTGGTCTTCGACGAGTACCTGATGAACCCCCACTGGCGTGACGACGAGCACGCCGCCCTGGTCGAGCTGGGCCGACGGCACGGCTGGCGTTGGCGCTACGCGGCCTTCTCGCTGTTGTCGCACCAGGCGGTGGTGGTGCTCACCGACGTGGGGGCCTGAGCCCCGGGGGCCCACGCCGTCACGACCCCGGCTTCATCAGCACGGTCTGGACGGTCTTGAGCAGGATGAGGGCGTAGAGCGCGGGGGTGAGGTGCTGCACGGCGAACAGGTCGAAGCAGAGCTTCTCGGCCGCGTCTTCTTCGGAGGCGCCGTAGCGGTACTTGACCTGGGCCCAGCCGGTGACGCCGGGCTTGACCGCGAAGCGGAGGCCGTAGAAGGGGATGCGCTCCTTGAGCTGATCGACGAAGTGCCGGCGCTCCGGGCGGGGCCCCACCATGCTCATGTCGCCCCGGAACACGTTCCAGAACTGGGGGAGCTCGTCGATGCGCGAGCGCCGCAAGAAGCGCCCCACGCGGGTCACCCGCGGGTCGCCGGCGCCCTGCGACCAGACCGCGCCGGTGCCCTTCTCGGCGTCTTGCCGCATGGTGCGCAGCTTGATGATGGTGAAGGGCAGCTCGTCCTTGCCCACCCGCTCTTGCAGGTAGAAGGCGGAGCCCTTGCTCTCGAGCTTCACAGCGATGGCGGCGATGGCCACGATGGGGGCCGACAGCGCCAGCCCCACGACGGCGATGGCGACGTCAGCCAGCCGCTGCAGCGCCGCCCCCAGGCCGGTCGAGCCCGCGAACTCGGGGCCGAAGATGAGCGACGTGTCGGAGATCTGGTGGATGGGCACCTTGCCGGTGAGCCGGCTGTAGACCGACCGCATGTCCTCGATGCGCACGCCCGACGCCTTGCAGTCGAGCAGCTGGGCGGTCAGCTCGGGCGACATGCCCCGCCGGATGGCCACGATGATGGCGTCGATCGACTCGTGCTTGACCACCTCGCGCAGCAGCTCGGGGGGGCCGAGCACGTCGAGGGGCGGGGCCGGCTTCGGCGGCTGAAGCGAGATGATCTCTCCCAGCAGCGAGGTCTCACGGCGACGCGCCCGGTGGGGCGGCCGAGAGGCGGTCACCGCATCGCCCGGGTCGGCGTGCGAGCCGTCGATGAAGCCCACCAGCCGGTAGACCAGGCGCTGCTCTGGGTCCTCGCGGATCTGCTCGGCGATCATCCGTCCGTCTTCGTTGTCGCCGATGATCAGCGTGCGCATCCGGCGGTCGAGGCGCGGACGCACCAGGCACGAGAAGAAGCGCCAGATGGTCAGCAGCACCGCCAGACCGAAGTTGGTGAGCAGCGTCACGCCGCGGCCCCACCACCAGTCCGGGAGCGTGTAGAAGACCACCATCTGGGCCACCATCGCGCAGGCCACGGCCACCCACAGCCGCACGATCTGGCTGGGCCGCCGAAAGTCGCGGGCCGGGTCGTAGGCCTCGAAGACGTAGAGCGCGAGCAGGTTCGTGGCGACGAAGAAGGTCACCGCGCCGGTGCTGTTCTGCACGATCGCGACCAGGTCGACGGGCCAGATGTCCACCCCAAACCGCAGGATGTGCCCCCAGGCGATGGCGATGAGGGCGATGAGGAGGTCGCCGATCAAGTAGAGGACGGCGCGTCGTTCGGTCTGGATGCCGAGGACCTTCATGGCGAGGGCCTGGGTGCGGGTGAGGACGCCGGGATCAGCTCACTGTAGACGGCGGCGGTGGCGTCGAGCATGCGGGACAGCGTGAAGCGGGCCTCGAAGGCGGCGCGGCCGGCCCCGCCCATCTCTCGTCGGGCGTCGGGGTCACCGAGCAGGCGGCGCAGGGCGTCGGTGAGCGCCGCGCGGTCGTCGCGGGGCACGAGCAGGCCGGTGCGGCCGGGCTCCACCGCCTCGGACACGCCCCCGACGTCGGAGGCGATGACCGGCAGCCCGGCGCGCATGGCCTCGAGGATGGCCAGCGGGAAGCCCTCCTGGCGGGAGATCAGGGCGAAGACCTGCGAGCGCGCCAGCAGCGCGGGGACGTCGCGGCGGTTGCCCAGCAAGGTCACCCGGTCGCCCAGCCCCAGGCGCGCCACGGCGGCCTCGACCGCGGGTCGATCGGGGCCGTCCCCCACCAGATCGAGGCGCGCGTCTCCGCCCACGGCCGCGAAGGCCTCGAGCAGCAGCACCGGCTGTTTGGGGGCGGCCAGCCGCGCGACCATGGTGAGCCGCGGCGGCCCGGCGGCGCCGGGATCGGCGCGCAGGGCGCTGTCGGCCACCCCGTTGTGCACCACCCGCACCTGCGCGGGCCGGGCCACCCGCCACCGGGTACCCACCTCGCGGTCGGCCTCGCTCACCACCACGAAGCGGTCGGTCACCCGCCCCACCAGGGCCTCGACCGGCACGGTCACGGCCTTTCGGCGCCACGCGATGCCGTCCGAGAACGACCAGGCGTGGGCGGTGTGCAGCGCCGGCACGCCCTCGAGGCGCGCCGCCAAGCGCCCCAGGATGCCGGCCTTGCTGCTGTGGGTGTGCACCAGGTCGGGCTTCACGGCGCGGATGAGCGCGCGCAGGTCAGCGAGCGCGGCGCGGTCGGCCTTCGGGGCGATCTCCCGCTGCAGCGCGGGCACCACCCGCACGTCCACGCCCCCGGCGCGGAGCGCCTCCACCAAGAAGCCGTCCTCGCCCACCGCCACCGTGATGGTGAAGCGGTCCGCCAGCCCCAGCACGAGGTCGCGCACATGCACCTGAGCACCCCCGGCTTCGGCGCGGGTGATGACCACCAGCACGTGCGAGGGGGCGGGGGAGGAGG
>JBDQIL010000015.1:0-13646 GCA_040264415.1 Myxococcota bacterium | reverse complement strand
CTCTTCCACCACAGCGGCCGCGGGCGGCGCGCTGGCCGGCGGCGACGTCACGGGCGACGGCGACCCCGACGCCATCGTCGTGGCCGACGGCGACGGCGCAGTCTACATCGAGGCGGGGCCCGTCACGGGCTCTCGCACCCTCGGCGGCGGCGTCGGCACGATCTCGGGCCTCACGGCGAGCGCGGGCCTTCGGGTCGCGGCCGACCTCGATCTCGACGGCGACGGCGACGGCGACCTCGTGGTCTCCGACCCGGGCGCGGGCGTGGCTGGCGTCACCTACGTCTACCTGGGCCCCGTCACGGGCTCGCTCAGCAGCGCCGACGCCGCCGCGACCATCGCCGGCTCCAACGGCGGCGTCGCGGTGGCGCTCACCGGCGTGGGCGACCTCGACGGTGACGGGCTCGACGATCTGGGCATGGGGGCGCCTGGCTACGACGGCTGCGGCAGCAATTGTGGTGGCGCCTGGGTGCTGTACGGCCCGGCCACCGAGATCTCCGAGTGGGCCTTGGCCGACGTCGCGGTCACCGCGTCCGCCGGTGATGAGCTCGGGGCCTCGCTCGCCGGCGGAGACATCGACGGCGACGGCACCGCGGATCTGGTGGTCGGCGCGCCGGCCTCGGGTGCCGGCGGAGAGCTGACCTTCTACACCGGGCCGGTCAGCGGCTCGTACTCCCCGAGCGTGGCCGACGGAACGCTCTCGGCAGCCGCCTCGATCGACGACCTGGGCGAGTCCTTGGTGGCGGCTGACGTCGATGGAGACGGCTACGACGACCTGCTCACTGGCGCCCCCCGCTACAACGGTGGCGCCATCAACTCGGGTGGGGCCTTCCTGCTGCTCGGCGGCGCCGGCCTGTAGACGGGCGCGCGGGAGGGGGCGCGCGGGGTAGGCTGCTGGCATGTCCTGCGACGCCCTCTTGTCCCTGCTCTCTCGGATGGACGCCATGGGCGCGTCCGACCTCTTCTTGACGGCGGGCAAGGCGCCGGCCGCGCGGGTGCATGGGGTGGTGACCACCCTCGACGCGCCTGTGGTGGACGAGGCAGCGCTCTCGGCGCTGGCCCACCGCGTCCTCCCCGAGCGGCTGCGCACGGTCTTCGAGGCCACGGGTGATCTCGACGCGGGGCTCACGCTCGACGGCGACCGGCGCTTTCGCCTGAACTTCAACCGTCAGCAGGGGCGTCTGGGGGTCGTGGCGCGGGCCGTTCCGAGCGGCGCGCTCGATCTCGCCGACCTCGGGGTGCCGCCAGCCGCGAGGGCCTTCGCCGACGGCCGCCGCGGCCTCGTGCTGGTGACCGGCGCGACCGGCGCGGGCAAGAGCACCACCCTGGCTGCGCTCGTTCACCGCATCAACGCCGCGCGCGCGGTGCACATCGTCACCATCGAAGACCCCATCGAGTTCGTCCACCGCGACGGCGCGGCCCGCGTGACCCAACGCGAGGTGGGCATCGACACCGAGAGCTTCGAGTCCGGGCTGCGCCACGTCGTGCGCCAGAGCCCCGACGTCATCGTCATCGGAGAGCTGCGCGATCCGGTCACCGTGCAGGTGGCAGTCTCCGCGGCCCTCACCGGTCACCTCGTGCTCGCGTCGATGCACACCATCGACGCCGCCCAGACCCTGCAGCGCTTGCTGTCCTTCTTCCCCGAGCACCTTCGCATCCAGGCGGCGCTCGATCTGTCGCTCTGCCTGCGGGGGGTCATCAGTCAGCGCCTGCTGCCCCGCGCCGACGGCGAGGGGCGCGCGTTGGCGGCCGAGATCATGAGTGTGGGGCCCGCCGCGGCGCGCCTCATCCGCGAGGGCCGCACCGACGAGCTGCAAGAGCTGATGAAGTCCGACGTCTCGCCGGGAATGCGCGGCTTCAACGAGGCCCTGCTCACCCTTCACAGCGAGGGCGTCATCGACTTCGAGGCGGGGCTGGCGCACGCCACCAACCCCGACGAGTTCGCGCTGTCGGTGCGCGGCATGGCCTCTGGCATCGCGGGCCTGCGCGACGCTCCCGAGCGCGACGACGAGGCCTCCACCCTCGACATGAACCACCTCATCGAGGCGGTGCTTCGGCGCGGGGCCAGCGACCTGCACCTGACCGAGGGGCGGCCGCCCATCGTCCGCATCTCGGGTGAGCTGCAGCCCCTCGGCACCCGCCGCCTCACCGACGCCGACCTGCGCGCGCTGCTCTACAGCATCATGAGCAGCCGCCAGCGCAGCACCTACGAGCTTGAGCGCGAGCTCGACTTCGCGTTGGCGGTCTCTCGGG
Organism: Myxococcota bacterium; assembly: GCA_040264415.1. GTDB lineage: Bacteria > Myxococcota_A > UBA796 > UBA796 > UBA2385 > M30B51. The sequence continues at coordinate 11,396 of JBDQIL010000015.1, read as the reverse complement.
GCCGGCGGTTCAGGGTCAACGCCTACTTTCAGAAGGGGCGCATGGCCGCAGCCCTGCGGGCGATCCCGTCTGGCATCCCCGACGCCGACGCGCTGCGCCTGCCGCCCCAGCTCCTCGACCTGGGCAGCCGGTCGCAAGGGTTGCTGCTGGTGGTGGGCCCGACCGGTGCGGGCAAGAGCACGACCTTGGCCTGCCTCCTCGACCGGATCAACCACGCCCGGTCTTGTCGCATCGTGACGGTGGAGGATCCCATCGAGTACGTGCACGACGGCGATCGCGCCACGGTCGATCAGCGCGAGGTGCACGCCGACACGCACAGCTTCGCCGCCGCGCTCAAGTACGTGCTGCGGCAAGACCCCGACGTCATCCTGGTCGGTGAGATGCGCGATCTCGAGACCATCTCGGCCGCGCTCACGGCCGCCGAGACGGGCCACCTCGTGCTCGCCACCCTGCACGCCAACGACGCGCTGCAGGCCATCGATCGCATCATCGACGTGTTCCCGTCCCATCAGCAGGGCCAGGCCCGCAGCCAGCTCGCAGCGTGCCTGCTCGGCGTGGTCAGCCAGCGGCTGCTCCCCCGGCGCGACGGCGCCGGGCGGGTGCCCGCCTTCGAGGTGATGATGGGCACCTCCGCCATTCGAAACCTCATCCGAGAGAACAAGCTCCACCAAGGCCGCTCCATCATGGAGGGGGCGCGCCGCGACGGGATGGTCACCATGGACAACGCCCTCCGGGCCCTCTACCAGGCGGGCGAGGTGGCCTACGAAGACGTCGTGCCGCACCTCACCAACCCGCGGTCGATCGTGCCGCCCACCGCGCCCTCGACCCAGCCGGTCAGCCCCGAGGTGGAGCCCGAGCCAGCGGGGCCCCGCGGGCGGTTCCCGTGGAGCCGGGGGTAGCCGTGTTTCTCCCCACCCAAGAGCCCTGGACCGAAGCGCGGGTGCGTGATCTCGGTCCCACCGAGCACGACTTCCAGGAGTTCAAGGGCTCGGCCTGGCTGTGGGACGGCGCGGATCTCACCGCGTGGTTCCATGCCGCGCTCTCCAAGCAGGTCTCGGCCTTCGCCAACGGCGCCGGCGGGCGGCTCGTCATCGGGGTGGACGACCAGGGTGCCATCGACGGGGGCGTGCCCGTGCGGGTGAAGCCCAACGGCACCCGCGAGTGGCTCGAAGACGTCGTGGCCGACGCGGTAGCCCCGCGGCTCTCCCGCTACAACGTCTTCGAGGTGCCCGCTCCGTCCGCTGGCGGGCGCACGGCGCTCGCGCCGGGCCACGCCCTCTACATCATCGAGATCCCTCCGAGCGACGAGGCCCCGCACCAGGCCCTCGACCACCGGTACTACCTCCGCATCGCCGGCAAGAGCCGGCCCATGAACCACGTCCACGTCCAGGACGTGCTGCGGAGGGGGCGCCACCCCGAGGTCACCATCTCGCGGGTGGGCCCTTATGGCCAGTTCGAGACCGATCGAACCGATCCGCGGGGGCCGCGGGTGTTCATCCACTTCCGCGCGCTGCTCGCCAATCAGGGGCGCTCGCTCGCCCGGCACGTGGGGGTGGAGCTCGTGCTCCCCCGGCCCCTGATCGGCGCCGAGGTGCGGCGCCGCAACATGGCCCTCGATGGGGTGCACAACACCCAGCGACCGGGCGACATCACCTTCTTCCGCTACCACCCGGTCCCGCTGTTCCCCCACCAGGAGATCTACGCCCTGAGCGTCTGGATCGGGCTTCACGGCGCGAACATCGATCAGGTGCGGTCGGGCAGCGCCCGCATGCTGTGGCGGGTCTACGCCGACGACGCGGTGCCGCGCACCGGCGAGGTCGATCTCGGTGACTACGGGGTGGTGCAGCGGGCCATCACCTGGATCCACGCCCAGGGCTGAGCGTGGTCAGTCGCGTCGGAAGGGCCCATGCTCGGCGAGCTTCTCCATCTCGAGGGCGACCAAGCGGTCCTCCTTGCCGAGCGCCTCCCGCACCGCTCGTTCGAGGCCGGGGTGCCGCAGCCAGTGGGGGGTGTGGGTCTGTGCGGGAATCAGCCCGCGCCGCAGCTTGTGCGTCCCCTGCGCGCCGGCCTCGAAGCGGCTCCACCCGCGCTCGATGCAGAGCTCGATGGGGCGGTGGTAGCAGAGCTCGAAGTGAAGCTGCTCGAAGGCAGGGTCACACCCCCAGTAGCGACCGTAGAGGTGCTGGCCGCGCTGGAAGAGCAGGGCGCTGGCGACCACCCGGCCCTCGACCTCGGCGACGATGCCCATGGCGAGGTGGGCGAGGCGAGCGCGGGCCAGCGCGAAGAAGTCTGGGCTGAGGTACGCCTGCCCCCACTTTCGCTCGCAGGTGTCGCGGTAGTAGCCCTCGATCGCGTCCCAGTGGGCTGCCGTGATCGCGTCGCCCTCGAGCACCCGGACGGTGGCGCCCAGCTGCGCCGGCCGCCGCCGCTCGCGGTTGGTCTCCTTTCGGAGCTTCGACCGAAACCGGGCGGTCCAGTCGTCGAAGCTGTCGTAGCCCTCGTTGGTCCAGTGGAACTGATGGGTGAGTCGGGGGATGGCGCCGAGCGAGCCCAGGTGCGCCTTCTCCTCCGGCCCGCAGAACAGCACGTGGACCGACCAGCACTCCGCGGTGTCGGCCAGGGCCCGCATGCCGCGCCACAGCGCCTCTTCGAGCACGTCGGCGCTGGGCAGGCCGCCAGATCCGGCGTCGGGGTGGACCAGCAGGCGTCGCCCCTGGGCCGGCGTGAAGGGCACCGCGCAGACCACCTTCGGGTAGTAGGGGAGCCCCGCCTGCTGCGCGGCCCGCGCCCAGCCCCAGTCGAAGATGTACTCGCCGTAGCTGTGGTCTTTGACGTAGCAGGGGGCGGCGGCCACCAGCCGTCCGGCGTAGCGCACCAGCACGTGGGCTGGCTGCCAGCCGGCCGCCGCTCCCACGCTGCCGCTGTCCTCGAGCGCCGACAAGAAGGCGTGGGTCACGAAGGGGTCGTCGGGCGGCGCGAGGGCGTCCCAGGCGAGCGGCGAGACCGCCTCGAGCCCCGGCTGGAGCGCGATCTCGAGCGCGCTGTCGCCGCTGATGGGGTCTGCGGGCGCCGAACGGGGCGGGTCGCCAGCCATGGCGGTCCTCTGGGACGGGGGCCTTCGAGTCGTAGCCCAGGCCCGCCTCACGCCACACCACCGGATAGGGGCGGCCCCCCGGAGGGCCGATGAACCACCCGCTGCGACTGCCGCTCTCGCTGCCCCGCAGCGGCGTCGGCCCACGGCAGATCGCGCGGGCCGCCGATGTCTGGCGGCTCCTCCAAGAGGCCGCGGTCGCGGCGTCAACGGAGGCCGGCTACCCGTCGCACCGCTACCTCGACGAGCAGGTCGCCTTCGTGGTGGTGTCGATGACGGTGAACCACGCCCAGCCCCTGGTCTACGGCGCCCCGGTTGAGGCGGTCACCTGGATTCGAGAGAACCGACGTGGCATGATCAGCCGCCGAGAGCTTCGCCTGTCGGTGCACGATCAGGTCGCCGTGGCCGCGACTCAGCGCTGGGTCCACGTGTCGATGTCGGGCGAGCAGCCACGGCCCGCCCGTGGGAGCGCGGCGATTCAGGCCGCGTTCTCGCCAGTGGACGGACCGGACGGCCGTGATCTGGGCCTTCCAGAGCCCGCGACCACCATGCGGCGGCCGCTCGCCCCCCTCGACTTCACGGTGTGGCACGGCTGGATGGACGCGCTCGGGCACGTCAATCACCCGCTGTACGTCGATTGGTGTGACGAGGCCCTTCGGCGGGCGGTCGCGGCCGGTGGGGGCGATCCGCAGGGCCTCGACGCCGTCGGCGAGCGCGCGCGCTTTCGAACCGCGGCCCTGGGCGGCCACACCGTGAGCGTCTCGACCACGGTCACGGGCACCACCGGTGCTCAGGTGCACACCCGCCACGTGGCGCGGCGGACGAACGACGGGGTGGTGCTGGCTGAGCTCGAGCTCGTCCGCCAAATGGGCGACGGGGGCCCCCCGCTGCCCGCGCTGCTCGGCCTCCCCTGAGGCTCACCGCAGCGTGGCGATGCCCACCCCGACCAGCACGACCGCGCCTCCGAGCAGCTCCTGTCCGGTGGGGATCTCCCCCAGCACGAGCGCGCCCAGCGCCGCGGCTCCGACCGGCTCCACCAGCACCACCGCAGAGACGGTCGCCGCCGAGAGGAAGCGCACGCTGTAGTTCAGCCCGATGTGCCCGAGCAGCTGCGGCCCCAGCGTCAGACCGGCGATGGCCAACCAGGTGGAGGGCGCGAAGCCGGTGAGCGGGTCGCCGGTGAGGGCCGCCACCGGCAACAGGGCCACCGCGCAGACCAGGCAGACCGTGGCGCCGTAGGGGCCGATGCCGACCCGCGCGCGCGCGCGCCGGCCGGCCAACAGGTACAGGGCCGCGAGCACGCCGCCGAGCAGGGCGAGGAGGTCGCCCAAGAGGGCGCCGCCGCCCAGTGAGCCGCCGCTGAGGATCGCGACCCCGACCACCGCCACGGGGATGCCCCAGAAGAACCCCCGCGACGGGCGCTCGCCGAGCAGCCACCAGCCGAGCAGGCCGGCCCACACCGGGTTGAGGCAGACCAGCAGGGTCGAGCGGAGCACCGTGGTGTGCCGAAGGCTCTCGAACCACGCCCAGAAGTGCCCCGCCAGCAGGAGGCCGGCGACCCCCATCACCCAGCGGTCGCTGGTCGTCGCGCGGGCCAGCTCGCGGCGCTGCGTCGCGCTGGTGAAGCTCGCCGAGAGCAGCAGGCCCACCACGCCCGTCCGCCAGAACGCGAGGGCCACCGGGCTGGCGTCGGGGGCGAGTCGCACGAGCACCGCGGCCGCGCTGATGGCGCTCACCGCCACTGCGAGCACCAGCCCGGGCGACACCGGCGGGTGGCCGCCTGGGGTCACCGCCGACCCCGCGGCGCGATATCGACAGATCCTGAGCCAGGGAGGCTGCGATGTTGGTGTGGGCACATGGTCTGGAGGGGTCGCCGGAGGGCACCAAGGTGCAGGCGCTCCGCGCCGCGGGCTTCGAGATCGCGGCCCCCGACGGCCGGGGCTTGGTGCTGGCCCAGCGACTCGACGCCCTCGACGCGCTCACCGCTCGGCTGGCCTCGCGCCGCCCGGTGTTGGCGGGCTCGAGCTACGGCGGGTTGGCGGCGGCCTGGCTGGCGGCCCGTCACCCCGAGCGCTTCTCGGGGCTGCTGCTCTGCGCTCCGGCGCTGCACCACCAAGAGCCGCCGGTGCCGGCCGGGCAGCCGCCCACCCCGCCGCCGGGGCTCGCGATCCGGGTGCTGCACGGGGTGAACGACGCTGTCGTTCCGGTCGATGCAAGCCGACGGTACGTGGGTGGAGCGGGCCCGATGGTGCGGCTCGACGAGGTGCGAGACGGTCATCGGCTGGCCGCTTCGCTGACCGCCATCGTCGCCTTGGCCCGGGAGCTGGGGGCTTGACCGCGCCGCGGCACTAGAGCCCCAACCCCAGCAGCAACCACACCTCACCGCCCGCCCGCCCGGGGCTGGTGCGACCTGGCGCGCCGATCAACAGATCTGCCATCCCGGCGTCGTCCCCGTCGAGATCACCCGGGGCGTGCAGTCCGCCGCCCAGGGCTGCGGTCGCCTCGTCGCCGACAATCACCGCGTCGGCGTCGGCCGCGGTGAGGGTGGTCGCCCCCGTCCAGCCGCTGAAGACCCACACCGCGCCCAGGCCGGCCCGGGCCCCCGGGACGCCGACGATCAGGTCAGGAGCTCCGTCTCCGGAGAGGTCGGGGGACAGCGCCACGGCGGATCCGGCTTGATCCCCAGGCGAGCCGGTGACCATAAGGCGGGTGCCGCCGAACCCCGCGAGGGTCGAGGCGTCTCCGTCGAACGCGGCGGCGTCGCCCAGGATCACGTGGGCGGCGCCGGCGTCGTCGGCGCCGCCCGGCACCCCGGGCGCCCCCACCACGAGATCGTCCAGGCCGTCTCCATCGAAGTCCACCGCGCCATCGAGGCGCTGCCCGAAGCGGGCGTCCGGCGACGGATGGCAGAGCAGGCCCCCCGACCCCTCCGAGGCCAGGGTGCGCGGCGCGCCCCCGCTGGCCTGGCCGGCGTCCACGATCGCCACCGTGCCGAAGCAACCCAGCGGCCGGTAGGACGCGTCGGGCGCGCCGGCGGCGGCCCAGGTGCGGCCGTCTCCCACCAGATCGCCGACGTGCGCCACCGCCGCCCCGAGGCTGGCCCCGCTCGACAGGTGGTCGGTCGATGAGCCCGAGCTGGTCCGGGTGCCCTGCCACTGGGTGGCGTCGCCATCCGACACCAGCTCCCGCAGCAAGTGGGTGCCGTCCAGCCCCCGGGGCGGGGTTCGCACCACGAAGAAGGCCCCCGCATCACTCAAGACGGTCCCCCCCACGCTGACGTCGGCGCGGGGCGCGCCCAGCAGCAGGTCGGCCACGCCGTCACCGTCCACGTCGGGCAGCAGCGCGACGGCCGCGCCGAGCCGGTCGCCGTCGGCCCGGCCCTCGAAGCGGTGCAGCTCATCGGCGTCGCCCACCTCACCCGTCGAGGCGCCCATGGCCGTCACCAGGAAGGCCGCCCCCGACGCGCCCGTGTCTCCGAAGGCGCCCGGGGCCCCCATCAGCAGGCTGGTGTCGCCCCCGACGAAGACGGGTCCCGCGTCGAGGCCGGCGCCGAGCTCCATGCCCACTTCGCCGTCGAGCCGGCCTGTACGCGCGCCGCTCCAAGCCGTCTGCCCATCAAAGGCAGAGACGGGCGCGAAGGCCACCGACCCGGGGGCGCTCCCCGTCGCCGCGACCGACGCGATCACGTCGGTCTCCCCATCGCCATCGACGTCTGAGGTGGCCAAGGCGAGACCCAGGTCGGCGCCCGCGTCGCCGCTGAAGCGCGCGTCGCCGGCCTCGATCGCGGCGCGCTCTCCGGCCCAGGTGCAGGCGCCGGGATCGCCGTCGCAGTCGTCGTCCACCGTGTTGTTGCAGATCTCGACGGCTCCGGGCGACACCGACGCGTCGCCGTCGTCGCAGTCGCCGTCCACCGTGACGTGATCTTCGGGTCGTTCACAGGCCGAGACGCCGGACCCGTCCTCGCCGAAGTCGTCGCCGTCGTCGTCGATGAACCAGGTCTCCGGATCGGCCCGGGTGGAGGGGTCGCAGTCCTCGTCCACCGCCTCCCCGTCATTGCAGACCTCGGTGGCGCCGGGGTGCACCGCCGGGTCGCTGTCGTCGCAGTCGGATGCGTCGAGCACCGAGTCGGGCGGGGCGTCGCAGGCGACCTGGGCCGTCGCGGTCGGGTCGCCGTAGCCGTCGCCGTCGTCATCGGGGAACCACGACGCGGCGTCCTCGCCCTCGTTGGCGTCGCCGTCGCAGTCCTCGTCCACCCCATCGCATCGCTCCGTGGCCCCGGGGAAGATGGACGGATCGGCGTCGTCGCAGTCTGCGCCCCCGAAGGCCGCCGACACCACGCCGTCGCCGTCGGCGTCGAGGCGGTCGTCGTACTCTGCGTCGGTGACGCGCACGCAGCCGAAGAGACCGAGCATGGCCAACAGATGCAGGGAGGGGCGGGCGGTCATCGGCAACTCCGGAGCGACGCAGAGCAACGCAAGACGCGCTGCTCGCCGGCATTCAACGTGATCTCGCCCACCGTGACCGGTTCAACGCCGTCGAAGAAGACGGTCACGCGGTAGCGGCCGGCGGGCACCGTGCCCGCCTCGAAGCGGCCCTGATCAGACTCCAGCCAGATGGTGCGCGCGCCCTCGAAGCGCACGTCGGCGGCGTCGAGCGGTCGCGCTGGAGCGGCGCTCGGCGTCGGCGCCGCTGCCGGTGGTGCCACCGATGGCGGCGCCGCCTCCTCTGGGGGGGCTGCTGCCGGCGCCGCCTCTGGCGATGGCTGAGCTGCGTCGACCGGCGCCGGTTCCCGGGGCGGGGGCGTCGAAGCGGCCGACGCGGCTGAGGCGGGCGACCCCTCCGAGTCGCGGGGACCGGCCCGCGTGAGCGAGGGCGCGACGGTCGCCACGGCCACGTTCGGCGGCGCTGGGGTGAGGGGGCCCGTCGCGAGGTCTGCCGCAGCGGGGTCGCGCGTGGGCTCCGCGTCAGCGGGTGCCTCGATCCGGTCGATGGGAGACGGTGCGGGGTCTCCCCCCTCGGAGCCGGTCACCCGCCATGCCCCGGCCCCGACCATCAGCAGCAGGGCGGCTGCCGCCCACCACCACGCGACCCGCTTCGTCGCCACGGGTTCGGGCTGGGGCGGCGCCTCGTCGGCGTCGGCCGGCGGCGCCAGGTCAGGGGGGGCGCCCGAGGGGGCCGGGATCCGCGCCGTGGGTGTGTCGAGCTCACCCTCGACATGGAGAGCCGCTCCGTCGCCTTCCCCCAGCGTGGCTTCGGTCACGGCGATCGAGACGTCTGCGCCCGCAATCGGCGCGACGCCGGGCGCCCGCCCCTGCCAGATCCGCTGCAGCTGTCGGATCGACGCGGGGCGGTCGTCGCGCTTCACCTGCAGGGCGCTGCAGATGGCGTCCTCCATGCGCTGGGGCAGGTCGGGCACGTGCTCGCGCGGGGGGATGAAGCGCCCCTCGTCGATGGCCTTGAACAGCTCGAGCGTGTCGTCGCCCGGGAAAGCCTGCTGCCGGGTCGCCATCTCGTAGAGGATGGCGCCCATGCTGAAGATGTCGGCGCGGGCGTCCACGTGCTTGGCGTCGCGGATCTGTTCGGGCGCCATGTAGCGGGGGGTGCCCATGGTGAGGCCGCTGCGCGTGCGAGACAGCGCGCGATCTTCTGCCAGCACCTTCACCAGACCGAAGTCGGCCACCTTCGGCACCAGCCCGCTCGAGGTGCGGGCCAGCATGATGTTGGCCGGCTTCAGGTCGCGGTGGATGAGATCGTGGGCGTGGGCCTCGGCCACTCCAGCGAGGATGCCCCCGGCGAGCCGGTCGACCTGGTCGAACGACAGGATGTGCTTGTGGAGGAAGGCGTCGAGGGCGGGCCCGTCCACCAGCTCCATGACCAGCCCAGGGCAGCCCTTCACGTCGACGACGTAGATGACGGAGACCACGTTCGGGTGACGCAGTTGCGCCTGCGCGCGGCCCTCCTGCAGCAGCCGGCGCTTCACCGCGCTCGACGTGATGGTCAGCACTTTGAGGGCGTGGTCGCTCTCGAGTTGCAGGTGCCGCACGCGGTAGACCACAGCCATCCCGCCCTGACCGATGACCTCCTCGACCCGGTACTGGTCGATGGTCTCCCCGATCTCGAGCGACATCACCAGACCCCGACGAAGAAGGCGCTGACGCCCAGACCCACCGCCGCGACCGACAGCCCGGTCGAGGCCGCGCCCGCCCGATTGGTGCGCGCCCGCAGCCGATCCAGGTCGTCGAGGGTGGCGCTGGGGTCTTCGGCCTTGAAGTCGCCCTCGGCCTGCCTCGCGATGAGGAAGGTCCCGAGGGCGCCGGCGGCAGCGGCCCCGGCGCTGGCGGCGAGCCACGGCTGCACCAGGCGCGCCCGCGTGCGGGTGGGCCCAGGGGCGGCCCCGGCCGCGCCGCCGAGGTCGGGCGAGCCGACGTTCGCGCCGTAGTCCGGCATGCCCTCTCCAGGGAGCAGGTAGCGGGTCAACGCGATGGCATCGTCGTCTGTGACGTGCTGCACAACGGTCGCTCGGTCGATGGGGCGCTCGATCGTCTCCACCCCGTCGAACCACAGCTCTCCAGCCCGAGGGCGTGGCTGAATGGCCAGCTCGGCGGTACCGGACTGCTTGCGGTACAGCTCCCACAGCTCATGGCCGCGAGGCAGCACATCCTCGGAGAGGGTCCAGGTCGGCTCCAGCGTACGAGCCGCCGCCAGTGCGAACGCCGCACGCTGCGGCTCCCGCTGGAGGTAGAGCTGGATGCCGCTCACCCAGTGCAGCCGCGCGGCGAGCAAGGGGGTCAGCGGCCGGTCGAGGCAGCGGGTCACCAGGGCTGCTTGGTGGACCGACTGGTCGAACCCGCCCTCATCGAGCTCTTGGAACGCGCGCTCCGCCTGGTCAAGCTCGGTCGCGAGGGCGGCGAGCGGGAAGCGCTCGGTGCAGACCTCGTCGGCCCGGGCCCCCCGGGCTCCCAGGCCCGTCACACAGAGCGCCATCGCGGCCAGGAATGGACGTGTCGCGGGGGATCGACCGAAGGTCACGGGCTGGTCCTCCTGACAGGACGTGCGAGAACGAGGCGCGTCTGGGTAACTATACCGTGCGCGCGGGCTGACCCTGCGGCGCCCGCCGGCGGCCTGCGGCGCCCATCCGAGACCCCGATGGCGCACGACGCACCCGGTCGAATTACCACCCCATACCGCCTCCGGAGGTCTGCCATGTCCGACGCCGCCGCTCCCAAGTCCGGAGACCTGTCCGTCACCCTGGCGACCTGGCTCTTCATCCTCGACCAAGCCGGCCACGCGACGGCCGAAGGCGGCATCGGCGACGCGCTGATGGCGCTGCGGGACGCCTCCCCCTCCGAGGCCGACCATCGCGGCCGACAGCTTGCAGACGGGATCTCCGCCGAGCTGGGGGCCGCGCCCGACTTCGAACGGGTCGCCGCCTGGGTTCGCACGGTCGTCGGCGCGAAGGGGCTCCGAACCGACTTTGGTGACGACCGCGATGGCCGCCTGCGGGCCATCCGGGCCAGCCACTTCCGCAGCAGCCTCCCCTGGATCGCCTGCATCATCGACCGCTTCCCAGACGGCGGGGTCGGCCCCCACTGGGTGATGGTCGAACGGGTCACCGATCGGGTCACCTGCATGGATCCGTACCCCTGGGACGACCTCGACGAAGAGTACGAGCTCCCCGTGGTCGAGTTCATGGTCAAGTGGGAGCTCGCCGGCTGCAACGCGCTGGCCTGGCAGGCCTGATTGCTACTGGGCGATCAGGTCGCCGCTGTGAAGCGGCACCCACCACGCGTCCCCCGGGACATGGATGGGCGCGGCGGACAGCCGCACCGTGTCGCCGGGCGCGAGGAAGCAGCGGATGGGCGCGCGCGCGTTGAACTGGTTGTGCACGTCCGGGTAGTCGGACCGAACCCGCACGGCTTGGGTGACGGAGATGGTCGCCCCCTGCGCCCCCGGCGAGGCACGACCGGCGTACCAATAGCCGACGACACCGCCTTCTACCGGTGATCCAGCAACGGACCTGGCTATCGCTATCGACGATGCGCAGCGCGCCTACCAGGAAGGTCAGGATGCTCTCGCCGACGGGGACTTCGGTGCGTACGGTGAGGCGCAGGATCGCCTGGCCGAGGCGCTTGAGCGGGCGGCAGCAGCTGAAGCCCAGTTGACGGGCGAATTGCTACCGGCTCCCGTGGAAGAGGGCGTTGAGGAAGCGGTGCCCGACGAGACGGTCACCTGACCCAGCGCATCGGGGGAACCAGCGGTCGCGTATCCTTGGAGGACTTCCACAGGGAAGCGGCGCGGGGTGGAG
>JBDQIL010000014.1:0-13693 GCA_040264415.1 Myxococcota bacterium | reverse complement strand
CGCCGGGCTGGTGGGAGCCGAGCCGGTGAACGACGCGTGGTCGGCCTCCATCTGGACGCTCTCGGCGATGTCGTCGCAGGTGACCCGCTGGTCGGTGAGCAGCGTGAACGACCACGAGCCCGCGTCGTCGGTCGATGGCCAGCCCCCGGAGGGCCCCCAAGGCGAGCTGGTGGCCGACAGCGGGGGCCGCGAGCCCCAGGGCGCCCCCGAGGGCGTGGGCACCTGGGACGACCTCGGCGGCGACGTCTGCGGCCCGCTGCGCTCGGCCCACGCGGTGCGGGTGCTGTCGCCCAGCGGCGAAGACGCGGGCTCGTGGTCGTTCACGCTGCTCACCGACCAGCGGGTCACCTGCGACGACATCGCCGAGAGCGTCCAGATGGAGGCCGACCACGCGTCGTTCACCGGCTCGGCTCCCACCAGCCCGGCGGCGGCCTGCAAGGTCCGACAGGAGGCCCGCATGGTCGCGCTGGAGGCCGCCGACCTGCGCGGCGAGTACGCCGGCTGCTCGGTGCGGGTGGATGACCGCCCCGACGCCGGCCCCAGCGTGGTCGTGGGGGACGCCACCGAGTCGTGGGCGGCCGCCGCCTTCATGGCGGACTGCGACGCCGTGACCACCTGGGATCAGCTCGCCGCGGTCGAGGCCGACGCGCAGGCCGCGCTGGTCAAGGCCACCGGCGGCGCGGTGGTGTGGGCCGAGATGCAGGGCCGCCCGACCGACCGCCAGGGCCCGGCCACCATCGAGGCGGTGCTCGACGTCACCACCGAGACGGCGACGGAGATGACCGAGCAGCGCGTGGCCGTCCAAGCCCGCCTGATGGACTGCGTGGTCGAGCTGCAGCCCGCCTTCGAGTCCCTGCCCTTGAAGTAGCCGCCTCGCCCTCCCCCGGCGCACGCCGGGTGGGGGGCCCAGAGGGCGCGGTACGGGGGCAAAGCCCCGGTCGAAATCGGTGTAGTCTTGAATTTGCGCTATGTGCGCGATTCAAGACTACAAGGGCTCGACGTCGAAGAGCTCGAGGCCCTCTTGCTGCCGCTGGGCGTAGTTCAACGGCCACGGGCTGTCCGACAGCAGGCAGGGCCGGTCGTTTCGATCGTAGACCAGCGTGTAGTCGCGGCGGGCCTTGATCCAGTCGAGCGCGGCGGGGTCTCCGCCGACCCAGCGGCACAGGGTGTAGGGCAGCGGCTCGAGGATGGCTTTGACGTTGTACTCGTTCTTCAGGCGCTCGCGCAGCACCTCGAACTGCAGGCGGCCGACCGCCCCCAGCCAGGGGTCCTGGCGGCCCACCGCGGCTCGGTAGAACAGCTGGATGACGCCCTCGTGGCTGAGCTGCTGCAGGCCGTTGTCGAGGTGCTTCCGCCGCAGCGGGTCTTTGAGGATGGCCCGCATGAAGAACTCGGGCGCGAAGCGCGGGATGCCCTCGAAGCGCAGCAGCTGGTCGGCCGACAGGGTGTCGCCGATGCGCAGGTTGCCGGGGTCGTAGAGGCCCACGATGTCGCCGGGGAAGGCCTCCTCGACGATGCTGCGCTCTTGGGCCATGAAGCTGTGGGGCTTGGCCAGGCGCAGCTGCTTGCCGGTGCGGCCCAGGGTGGCGCTCATCCCCCGCTCGAACTTGCCGCTCACCACCCGCAAGAAGGCCACGCGGTCGCGGTGGCGGGGGTTCATGTTGGCCTGGATCTTGAACACGAAGGCCGTGAAGGCGTCGTCGGTGGGCTTCACCACCACGCGCTCGTCCTTCTCGGTCATGGCGCCGCGCGACGCGGGGCCGGCGGTGTGGTCGGCGAGGAAGTCGAGCAGCGGCTCCACCCCGAAGTTGGTCATGGCCGAGCCCCAGAACACGGGGCTCACCTCACCGTCCAAGAAGCCCTGGATCGACCAGTCGTCGCCGGCCATCTGCAGCAGCTCGACCTGCTCCTCCACCTCTTCAGCCAGCCGCTCGCCCAGCTCTTCGCGCGCCTCTTCGAAGGGCACCACGCGCTCTTGCACGCGGTCCTGGCCGTGGCGTCCGCCGCTGAAGAGCCGCACCATGCGGGTGCGGATGTCGATGACGCCCTTGAATTCGCGGCCCATGCCCACCGGCCAGTTGATCGGCACCACCTTCAGGTTGAGGATGTCGGAGACCTCATCGATGAGCTCGAGGGGGTCGCGGCCCGGCCGGTCGAGCTTGTTCATGAAGGTGATGATGGGCAGCTCGCGCATGCGGCAGACCTCGAAGAGCTTGCGCGTGCGCGACTCGACGCCCTTGGTGTGGTCGATGAGCATGACGCTCGAGTCGACCGCGGCCAAGGTGCGGTAGGTGTCCTCGGAGAAGTCGGCGTGGCCGGGCGTGTCGAGCAGGTTCAGCGCGCTGCCGTGGTAGTCGAACTGCAGCACCGACGACGTGATCGAGATGCCGCGCTCCTGCTCCATCTGCATCCAGTCCGACACCGCGTGCCGGCTGGCCTTTCGCGCGCGCACCGAGCCCGCCATGTGGATCGAGCCGCTGTAGAGCAGCAGCTTCTCGGTGAGCGTGGTCTTGCCGGCGTCGGGGTGGCTGATGATGGCGAAGGTGCGCCGTCGCTCGGCTTCGGTCTGGACGTCCATGGGGTGCCTTGGGGCTGCGGTCGGTGCGGGCGGGTAGCGCGGTGCGGCCCGGGCTTCACCCGCGGCCCGGTGCCGACGCGGTGAAAACCCAGCGGTGGGGAGCGCCCCGGAGCGATAGGTCGGGAACGTGCCAGAGAGCCGCCAGCCGCTGCCCGCCCCGTCCGCGCCCCCCGCGCGGCGGCTGCCCGCCGTGTCGATGCCGGCCTACCGCTTCGTGCCGGGCCTGCAGCCCCACCCCCACAAGGGCGAGGGCGGCCACCGCCACAGCCCGGCGCTCGACCCCGAGGCCCTGTGGCTGCACGGCCTCGATCTGTTCGACCACCGCTACTACTGGGAGTGCCACGAGGTGCTCGAGGGGCGATGGAAGGCGCTCCCCCGGGGCGCGCCCGAGCGCGAGCGCCTTCAGGGCCTCATCCAGCTCGCGGCGGCGTGTCTGCAGGCCCACATGGGCCACGACCGGGGCGCCCGGCGGCTCCTGTCCCGGGGTGCCCGCCGGCTGGCGTCGTCGGGCGTCGCGCTGGGCGACGACGCCCCGGGCGACGTGCACCTGCCCACCTTGGTGGGGTCCGTGCGGGTCTTCCTCGACGGCGGGCCCTGGCCGGTCGCGGGCCCCCTCAGCCCCAGGTCTCCTGCATCCAGTCGATGAGCGCCTCGACCTCGGCGTCGGTGAGCACGCCGCCGAAGTCGGGCATGTCGTCGTCTCCATAGAGGATGACCGATCGCAGCGCGCCCTCGGAGCCGCCGGCGTCGCCGCGCACCCCCGGGCCCGAGCCGGTGCCGCCGCCGTCGGCGCCGTGACAGCTCGCGCAGAAGACGCGGTAGATCTCGGCGCCGTCGCCAGCGGGCGCGGCGCCGGTGCTGCCGCCGCCGCCGCCGCCGAGCGACAGCGCCCCGGTGTCGCGCGCGCCACCGCCGCCCCCAATCGAGGGGTCGTCGGGTTGGCAGCCGGCCAGCGCGACGGCCAGGATCAAGGCGTGGGATCGGGTTCGGTTCGACATGGGCGCTCCCTCGGGTGGGGGCGTCAGCGCCCCCTCCTCCGGTAGGTCAGGCGGTCGGGCCGAGCGGCGGTATCGCGCCGCTTCGGGCCGGGTTCCGTTCACCCAGCCGCATACACCCGATCAGCCCTCGCGGATCTGAGCCGCCAGGTAGTTCTGGATGCCCACCTGCCCGATCTGGTCGATCTGCGCCTGCAGCCAGTCGCGGTGCTCCTCTTCGCTGGTGAGGATGCCCTCGAGCAGCGCGCGCGTGCCGTTGTCGCCCTTGCTGCGGGCCAGGTCGATGGCGCGGTTGAGGCGGGGGATGGCGGCGTCTTCGAGGCCGAGGTCGCAGCGCATCATCTCTTCGACCGTCTCGCCGATGTTGACCTTGGCGAGCCGCTGCACGTTGGGCAGGCCGTCGAGGTACAGCACGCGCTCGATGAGCTGGTCGGCGTGCTTCATCTCGTCGATCGACTCAGCCCAGACCTTCTTGTAGAGGCGGGCGTAGCCCCAGTTCTGCAGCATCTTGGCGTGCAGGAAGTACTGGTTGATGGCGGTGAGCTCGCCGGTGAGGATGTCGTTGAGGGCGGCGACGATCTCGGGCTCGCGGTCGATGCCGGGTCCGGACGGGGCGGTGGCCATGGGGTGCCTCGCGGGGGTGCGTGTGGAGCCCCGTCCTAACGGCTTCAGGCGACCTCGCGCTCGCTGCGACGGTGAGACCGGCGGCGGAGCATCTCGCGCACCTGGGTGACGCACGCGCCGCAGTCGGTTCCCGCGCGACAACAGCCCGCCACATCGCGCACGGTCTCGGAGCCGGCGTCGATGGCAGCGCGCACGTCGCGGTCGGACACACCCTTGCAGAGGCAGACGATCATCGCGGGCTCCCTGTTGGCTTGAAAATGATAATCGTTTTCACAATGGGGTCAACAGGTCGGCGTGGGTTTTTCTTGCCTTCCTCTCCCCCACAGAGACGAAGCGGGCGCCCCCGGTCATGAGGCCCCGTGCACAGCTTCCGCGAAGGTTGGCCTGGTTCGGTGCGTTTTCGGTCGTCCGTCCTCGCCGCTTGCCGACCTCTGTGCCGCTCTCGGGGCGATCGGGGCCGCGGCGGGCGTCGTCCGGCGGGGGGCTCTGTGGCATAGACTCCCCCTCCCCCGGAGGATCCATGCGTTCGCTCCTGACGTTCAGCCCGCTGCACCTCACGCTCCTGTTGGCCCTCCTGTGGAGCTGCCAGTCGGGCAAGGGTCGAATCGGCGCCGGTCAGACCGATTCGGGCGTGGCGCAGACCGGGGATGACGGCGTGATCGGGGTCGATCCGACCGACGGCGCGGACGGCTCCACCGACGGCACGGACGGGGGCACCGACGGCACGGACGGCTCCACCGACGGCGCGGACGGCTCCACCGACGGCACGGACGGGGGCACCGACGGCACGGACGGGGGCACCGACGGCACGGGCGGCACCTGCGCCGACGACCCCGCCTACGTGGGCGGCGCCTGCCCGTCGGTCTGCACCGGCGGCTGCTCGGGCGACACCTGCGCCATCGACTGCAGCGGGGTCGGGGCCTGCCCGGGCATCCCGGCCACCTGCCCCACGGGGTGGGACTGCGCCCTCGACTGCGGTGGTGCGGGCGCCTGCGCGGGCCTGCTGGTGGCCGGGCCGGCTGGCGGCGCCCTCGACGTCTCGTGTGGGGGGCTGGGCAGCTGCCCCGGCATGCTGCTCACCTGCGGCGATGACGCCCGCTGCGACCTGTCCTGTGGCGGAGACGGCTCGTGCGCGGGCGCGCTGCTGAACTGCGGCGACAAGGCCTGCAGCGCCACCTGCAGCGGCGCGGGGGTGGCCTTCGGCGGCGTGAACTGCGGCGACTCCTGCGACTGCGTCAACGGCTGCTGAGGGCGGCGCGCACGGCCGGCAGCAGGGGCACGTCGGCGTCGGCCCAGGTCACGTCGCTCAGCTGCTCCGGCGCCAACCAGCGGGCGTCGTCGTGCTCGGTCAGCTCGGGCTCCTGGTCGCCCTCGATCGCGCAGGCATAGGCCACGAGGTGCACCGTCGCGCGCGGGTAGGCGTGCAGGCTCTCGGCCAAGAAGGCGCCCACCGCCACGCGCACCCCGAGCTCTTCGGTCAACTCACGGCGCAGGGCCTCTGCGTCGCCCTCGCCCGGCTCCACCTTGCCGCCCGGCAGCTCCCAGCGGCCAGGGTGGCGCATGTCGGGGCCCCGACGGGCGCAGAACACGCGCCCCTCGCGCACGATGGCGGCGGCGACCACGCGGATGGGCTCCATGGCTCCTCCTTCGAGCGGGGCGCCTATCGCGCCCGCCCGAGGACGGTCCCGGCGCGCTGACGCGTTGGCCCGACGCACCGGTGGCCATAGGATGCGGGTGATGGGCATCCGAGAGCTCGACCAGACCCCGACGCAGCGCGCGCTGCTGGGGCCCACCAACACCGGCAAGACGCACCGCGCGGTGCGGCGCATGCTGGCCCGTCGCAGCGGCATGATCGGGCTGCCGCTGCGCCTGCTGGCCCGCGAGGTCTACGACAAGGTGGTGGCCGAGGTGGGCGCCGAGCAGGTCGCCCTGGTCACCGGCGAAGAGAAGCGGGTGCCGCGCAAGCCCCGGTACTGGGTGTGTACGGTCGAGGCGATGCCGGTCGATCACCCGGTCGAGTTCGTCGCCATCGACGAGATTCAGCTGTGCGCGCACCGCGAGCGGGGCCACGTCTTCACCGACCGCCTGCTCAACGCCCGGGGTCGGGTGGAGACCTGGTTTCTGGGCGCCGACACCATGGCGCCCCTCATCGAGGCCCTGGTGCCCACCGCCGAGATCGTGCGGCGGCCCCGCTTCTCTGACCTGCGCCACACCGGGCCCGACGACCTGAGCGACCTCCCACCCCGCACGGCCGTCGTGGCCTTCTCGGTGCAGCAGGTCTACGCCGTCGCCGAGCGGCTGCGGCGCCGACGCGGGGGGGCCGCCGTGGTGCTGGGCGCGCTGTCTCCCCGCGCTCGAAACGCCCAGGTGGCCATGTACCAGGCGGGCGACGTCCACTATCTCGTGGCCACCGACGCCATCGGCATGGGCCTCAACATGGACATCGACCACGTGGCCTTCGCCGCCGTGCGCAAGTACGACGGCCGCCAGGTGCGCGATCTCAGCGCGGCCGAGCTGGCCCAGGTGGCCGGGCGGGCGGGCCGCTACCGCAACGACGGCACCTTCGGCACCTTGTCCGAGGTGGGGCCCCTCGACCCCGAGACGGTGCTGCGCATCGAGAACCACCAGTTCGAGCCCGTGCGGTCGGCCTGGTGGCGCAACGCCGACCTGTGCTTCGACAGCCTCGACGCCCTCGAAGAGAGCCTGCGGGTGTCGCCGCCCAGCCGCCTGCTCCACGGCGCCCCCTTGGCCGAAGACGCCCGCACGCTGCTGCGGCTGGGCGCCGCCCCCGAGGTGCGCCGCCGCTCGCGCGATCCCGACCACGTGCGCGTGCTGTGGGACGTGTGCCGCGTGCCCGACTTCCGCAAGCTGCTGGTCGACGCCCACGCCCAGCTGCTCACCGAGCTGTACCTGCAGCTCACGGGGCCCCGCGGCGCCCTCGATCCAGACGGGGTGGAGGAGCGGCTGGCGCGCCTCGACCGAGACGACGGCGACATCGACACCCTGACCACCCGCCTCGCCTTCGTGCGCACCTGGACCTACATCAGCCACCAGAAGGGCTGGCTCGACGACCCGGACCGCTGGCAGGCCCGCACCCGCCAGATCGAAGACCGCCTCAGCGACGCGCTGCACCTCAAGCTCACCGCCCGCTTCGTGGACCATCGGCCCGCCGTGGGGGCCCTGCGTCGGGCCCGCGCCCGCGCCCGGTTCGCGGCCGACGCGCCGGCGCCCACCCAGCCCGACAGCCCCTTCGCCGCCCTGCTGGCCCTCGACCTCCCGGGCCGGGCCGAAGAGCGCCGGGCCGCCGAGCCCGATCCGGCCGCGCTGGCGGCCGCGGCGGCGCGGGTCGAGGGGCTCCTCGGGGCGCCCTTCGCGGCCATCGTGCTTCAGGTGGACGGCACCATCGCGTTCGCGGGGGCGCCGGCGGGGCGGCTGGCCGTGGGCCCCGACTTGCTGCGCCCCGAGGTCGAGGTGACCGACCCGGTGGTGGCCGGTCGGGGCCCCCGCAGCGCGGTCTACACGCGCCTGCTCGCCTGGAGCCGCGACCTGGTGGAGGCCCTGCTCGAGCCCCTGCGGCGGCCCGCCGCTTCGGGCCTGTCGGGCGCCGGGCGTGGCCTGGTCTACCTGCTCGAGCGCGGGCTGGGCTCGGTGCCCCGGGCCGAGGCCGTCGACCAGGTCGAGGGGCTCACTGCGGCCGACCGCCGCGCCCTCGCCCGCATGGACGTCCGGCTGGGGCAGCGCACCGTCTACGTCGCCCGCCTGGTCAAGCCGGCGGCCGTCTGCTGGCGGGCGGGGCTGCTGCGCGCCGCGAGCGATGGCCCGTCCACGCTGCCGGTGCCGCCACCGGGCGCGGCCTCGGTGCCGGTGGCGGCTGGCGTTCCCCGCGCCTGGTACGCCGGCCTCGGCTACCCCACCCTGGGCCCTCGGGCGGTGCGCGCCGATCAGCTCGAGCGCAGCCTGGCCCACCTGCGGCACCTCTCCCGCCGCGGCCCCTTCGACGCCCCCGACGAGCTGATGAGCTGGCTGGGCTGCCCGCGCGCCGACCGCGACGCGATGGTCGAGGCCGCCGGCTACGCCCGTCGCGGCGAGCAGTGGGTGGATCCGGCGCGTCGGCGGGGGCGCCGACGGTGACCGCGCGAGGTCGGATCCGTTAGCTCTGCCCGACACCCCCCTCTCCTGCTGTGGAGCCCTGATGCGCGCCCTCTTCGCCCTCGCCTTCTCCACCACGCTGCTCGCGAGCTGCTCCTCGAAGACCGAAGACGTGGATGACTTCGACGTCGAAGACGACGCTGCTGCGGACGACGGCAGCTCGGGCGACGGCAGCTCGGGCGACGGCAGCGACGGCGGCTCGGGCGACGGCAGCTCGGGCGACGGCAGCGACGGCGGGTCGGGCGGCGACCCCTTCGACAGCCTCTCGGGTGACCCCACCTCCTGCGACCTGACCGACCGCGCCTTCACCCTCGACCTGCAGAGCGGTCGCTTCGTCGAGCCGCCCGGCGTGGCCGACCTCCTGCTCGGCCAGCTCGAGAGCGACTTCACCATCGGCATCTCTGCTCACAGCGGCGGTTCGGTCGAGGGCTTTCTGGGCAGCACGGACGGCGCGCAAGACCCCTGCCAGCCCACCACCGACCTGCCCACCGGCGACTGGGACGACCCGGTGCTGGACGTCGGGCCCCAGACCGTGAGCATCGACCTCGCTGGCTTGAGCGTGCCGCTCGACGACCTGCGGGTGGCCTTCGTGGTCGATGGCGACTGCGAAGGCTTCACGGACGGGGTGATGGCGGCCGAGCTCGACGCCCGGTCGCTGGCGCCGCTCCTGGGCGACGTGCTGGGCACGGACGACCCCGACGGGGTCTGCGACGTCTTGACCGGTTTCGGCGTCACCTGTGCCGCGTGCGCCTCCGATGGCGCCGACTACTGCATCGGCGTGCTCGCCACGGACATCCCCGGCGCGGCGCCCCGGTTCGAGTTCGACCGCATCACGTCGAGCGACGTCTCGGGCGACCCCGACTGCCGCTGATCGGGATCGGTTGAAACAACCGGGCGCGCTCGCGCGTCTGCAGGGTGCGTCCTCCCCGCCGCCGCCCCGGATGCTCCATGGCCCCCGCAATGCTCGCCGCCGTGCTCTTCACCCTCACCGGCATGGTGTGCCTCGGGCTCGTGGTCGCGGGCATCCCGGGCGGCTGGATCCTGGTGGGGGTCGCCGCAGTGATGGAGCTGACCGACGCGGCCTGGCTGGGGCCCGAGGCCACCTCGTTCGGGTGGGGCTGGATCGTCTCCGCCGTGGTGGTGCTGGGCATCGGCGAGGCCATCGAGTTCGCCTCCGGGCTGGCCGGCGCCAAGGCCGGCGGCGCGTCGCGCAAGGGCATGGTCGGCGCGGTCGCGGGCGGCTTCCTGGGCGCCATCCTGGGCACCTTCCTGCTGCCGGTCCCGGTGCTGGGCACCCTCGTGGGGGCCTTCGGCGGCACCTTCCTGGGCGCGCTCGCCGGCGAGATGAGCGGCGCCGAAGGGCGCACGGCCCGCGAGTCGATGAAGCCCGCGTTGGCTGCGACCGCCGCGCGGGCCCTCGGACTGGCCGCCAAGATCGGGCTCACCGTGTTCGTGTGGATCGGTCTGAGCGTGGCCATCTTCGGCGGCTGACCCCCCGCCGCTTCGCCCGGGTCCGCCGCTCCTTTGCGGCGGGCCGCTCGCGACCCGTCGAACACTCGGGTAGAGCCGCACCATGCGCCGCGACCCCCTCTACGGGCTCCTGCCCGCCGACCTGTGTGCCGCCCTCCACGAGCGCGGCCACCGCTGCTCCGAGGCAGAGGCCCGTCGGGTGCTCGCCTGGGTCCTCAGCGCGGGGGCGCCCGACCTCGACGGAATGGCCCGCCCAGTCCGGCGCGATCTGCGCGCCGCGATCTCCGCCGGCTTCTCGTTCGAGCTCCCCCGAGAGATCGAGCGGGTCGAAGATCCCACCGACCACAGCGTCCGCTTCGTGTTCCGTCTGGCCGACGGCGCGGTGGCCGAGGCGGTCCGCATCCCACTCCACAAGGCCGGGCGCTACTCGGTGTGCCTCAGCTCGCAGGCCGGCTGCGCCATGCAGTGCGACTTCTGCGCGACCGGCCGGCTGGGCCTCACCCGCAACCTCACCGCCGCCGAGATCGTGGGCACCTGGCTCGCGGTGCGGGCCACGGCGCAGGCCGAAGGCGGCCGGGTCACCGGCGCGGTCTTCATGGGCCAAGGCGAGCCCTTCCACAACTACGACGCGGTCATTCAAGCCGCCGAGGTGCTCCGCCACCCCTGCGGGGGCCGCATCTCGGCCAAGGCCATCACCATCAGCACGGTGGGGCTGGTCCCCCAGATCCGCCGCTTCACCCGTGAGGGGCACAAGTTCAGGCTGGTGGTGTCGCTCACATCGGCGGTGCCCGAGCGGCGGGCCGCCCTGCTGCCGGTGGCCGGACGCTTCACCCTCGACGACCTGGCCCATGCGCTGCGCGAGTACCACGTCGCCACGGGGCGCCGGGTCACGCTGGCTTGGGTGCTGATGGGCGGCGTCAACACGGGCCAAGACGAGGTGGACGCGCTCCAGAAGGGCTTCGGCGACCTCCCGATTCGGCTCAACCTCATCGACGTCAACGACCCCCGGCCCGGCGGCTACCGGCGCGCCACCGCGGCCGAGCGGGGCGCGCTGCGCGACGCGCTACAAGTCATGGAGATCCCCGTGGTTCGTCGGTATTCGGTGGGTCAGGAGCAGGGCTCGGCCTGCGGAATGCTGGCCACGCGGCACGCGGCTGACGCTGGGCTGCGGCGGGGGGCCCGGTGAGCGCGTCGGTCATCCAGCTCGACCCCCACCGCCGTCAGCTGGCCCGGCTGGTGCGGGAGCACGGCGACGCCTTGCCACTCGACCAGGCCACGGCGCTGCTCGCCGCCGAGGAGCAGCCCGGCCTCGACCCGGCCGCTCCCTTGCGGGCCCTCGACCAGCTCGCCGACGAGCTGGGCCGCCGGCCTTCGTCCGAGCTGTTCGTGCAGGTGGCTGCCCTCAACCAGCACCTCTTCGTCGAGCGCGGCTTCGAGGGGGACGCCGACAACTACGACGCCCCCGAGAACTCGATGCTCGACCGGGTGCTGCAGCGTCGACGCGGGCTGCCCATCCTGCTGTCGGTGGTCTACATGGAGCTGGCGCGTCGGGTGGGCGTGACCATCGACGGCGTGGGCTTCCCGGGGCACTTCGTGGTGAGCCCCCGCGGCGCGAAGCCCCGCTTCTTCATCGACCCGTTCCGGGGGGGCAAGGTGCTGAAGGAGAGTGATCTCCGATTGCTGCTCCGGCGCCTCGCGGGCACGTGGGACGTCGAGCCCGAGACCTGGCAGCGGTTCGTGGCGCCGGTGTCGCCCGGCCAGGTCTTCGTCCGCATCAACACCAACCTGAAGCGCTCCTTCGCGCGACGCGGGCGCTCCGACGCGGCCCTGCGGGCGTGCGAGCGCTCGCTGCTGTTGCGCCCAGACAGCGTGCCCGACCTGCACGATCGGGCCCTGCTGTTGGCCCGCTGTGGGTTCACCGACGCGGCCGTCGCTTCGCTCGATCAGGCCCTTCAAGGCGCCGACAGCGACCCGGATCTCGCCTGCCTGCGCGAGCTGCGCTGCGGGCTGATCCGCTGACCGCCTCGCCCCCTCCGGCGTTGGCTGTGCGGGGCGCAAACTTTACAGTGGAACCAATCTGTGGCATGATGGGTTCCACGGGTGGGGTCCTCCCCGCGCGCTGGGTCGAGCTTCGGTGATTGTCACGCCGATCTCCCCGCGAATCCCTCAGATCAGGAGCTCGGATGAAGGTACAGGTTGGCGATCAGGTGGTGTTCCCCCGGTGCGGTGTGGGTGAGGTCGAGGCTCTGGTGACCATGCCGGTCGGCGGCGAAGACGTCGAGCTGTACCAGATCATGCTGAACAACGACAAGGGTCGGGTCTGGGTACCCAAAGACCGCCTCGCCGACCAGGGCCTGCGTCCCGTGATGGCCGCCAAGCGGGTCAAGAAGGTGCTCCGCATCCTCGCTGAGCAAGAGGCCCCTGAGCGGCGTCGTCAGTGGAACCAGCGCCAGCGGCGCTACACCGAGATGCTCACGAGCAACGAGCCCACGTCGCTCGCCCGCCTCGTGGGTGAGCTGGCCGCCGTGCGCGCCCAGAAGTCGCTCAGCTTCACCGAGAAGCGCATGTTCCGCGAGGCCTGGGCCCTGCTCGTCAGCGAGCTGGCCGCCGCCGCCTCGGTCACTCGCCCCGAGATGGAGGCCCGCATCATCAAGGAGGCCGAGCTCGACATGGAGCTCAGCGCCGCCTGAATCGGCTCGCTGCCACCGCGCCCGCGCCGGCCTCGCCGACGCGGGCGCGTCTGCGTCTGGGACAGGCTACGGTGCCGCCCCCCGCGCTTGAGGTCCGGCATGGCTCGCCGCGTCGCCGACATCGCCGAGAACGCTCTGCTGCGAGAGCTCTCGACCTGGTGGAGCCAGTACAACCGTCGCCTGTTCGACGGCGCCATGCGCCCACCCACCCTCTCGCTCGAAGACACCGATCGCCAGCTGGGTCGGTGGCAGCCGCGGTCGCGCACCCTGGCGCTGTCGCGGTCGATGGTGGCGTCGCAGCCCTGGGGCGTCGTGCTCGAGGTGCTCAAGCACGAGATGGCCCACCAATACTGCGCTGAAGTGCTCGATGTGTCGGGCGAGGGTCCCCACGGGCCCACGTTCCAGGCGCTGTGCCGCAGCCTCGGCATCGACGGCCGCGCGACGGGCCAGCCGGTGGGGGGCGACGCGCCCGAGCGGGCCCGGGTGTTGCGCCGCGTCCAGCGCCTGCTGGCGCTCGCCGACAGCCCCGAGCGGCACGAGGCGGAGGCCGCCATGGCGGCGGCGCAGCGGCTGATGCTCAAGCACAACCTCGCGGCCACCGAGGCGGGCGGGCCACGCGGCTATGGCGTGCGGTGGCTGGGCACGCCGACCGGCCGCCTGCAGGTTCAACATCGCGTGCTCGCCGGAATCCTGGCCGAGCACTTCTTCGTTCGCTGCGTGTGGGTGTGGAGCTACGACCCGGCCCGCGACGCGAGCGGGCGGGTGCTCGAGATCGCCGGAACGGAAGGCAACCTGGAGATCGCGACCTACGTGCACGGCTTCCTGCTGGAGACCGGCGAGCGGCTCTGGCGGGAGCACAAGCGGGCGCGGGGCATCACCGCCAACCGCGACCGCCGGCGCTTCTTGTCGGGTGTGATGGTGGGCTTCCACGACAAGCTGTCCAAGCAGGCGGCGGTCAACGAGGAGGAGGGGCTGGTGTGGGTGGGCGACGGCGATCTCGAGCGCTTCGTGGCGTCGCGTCACCGCAGCCTGCGCGCCGGGCGCCGCACCCAGATGCGCGCCGACGCGGCCTGGCAGCACGGGCGGGCGGCGGGCCAGCGCATCGTGCTGCGCAAGCCGGTGCGCGACCAGCAGACCAGCCGCGGCCTGCGCCTGGGTGGGCCGACCGAGCCGAAATAGTGGGAGGG
>JBDQIL010000013.1:0-13743 GCA_040264415.1 Myxococcota bacterium | reverse complement strand
GTCCGAGGGCCCCCGAGTGGGCCCGGGCGTGCCCGTCGGCACCGAGGGGCGGGGGAGGGCGTCGGATCGCGGCTGCATCCGCGGCGTGCTCGCGCGACCGCTTCGGGTGTGGCTCGCCGTGGGCCCAGGCGCGGACCGGGGCGGCGCCGGCCGACCCGTGGTGCGCGGCGCCGGCGCGCGCGCTCCCCCGCTCCGAAGCAGGGCCGGCGCAGACACGACCACCCGACGGTTCGGCCGCCGATCGAGTGGCGCCGGCGCCAGCTGCCGGGGGGCCGGCGGCGGCGGCGCGACCGGCAGGCCGGGCTCGGTGAGGCGCTCGTCGCGAATCCGCTCGCGGTCGAGCCAGCCCGGCGCTTCGGCGCGCATCCCGAGCACGTAGTCGAGGTATTCGATCACTTCGGCGGTGTTCCAGCGCTCGGTGGGGTCGGGGTGCATGGTGCCGCCCAGCAGGAGCTGGAGCTGAAGCGCGCGCTCCGTTCGAAGCAGGTCGGTCGGCAGCGACGGCGGCAGGGCCGCCAGGGCGGCGGTGTGCCAGTCTTCGAGGTCGCCCCCATCGGGCTCCTGCAGCCAGGGACGCCCCGTGAGCAGCTCGAGGGCCAGCGCGCCGCCGGCGAACACGTCGGTGGCAGACGTCGCCGGCGCGCCGGAGAACTGCTCCGGCGCGGCGTACCGCGGCGTGCCGATGAAGGCGCCCGCCCGCGTCAGGCCCTCGTTGAGCTTCCCGGTGACCTTCGCGATGCCGAAGTCGGCGATGCGGACGTGCGGGATCTCATTGGGCGGGGTCTCATGGGCCAGCAACAGATTCGCGGGCTTGAGGTCGCGGTGGACCACACCCTTGCGGTGGGCCGCGGCCAGGCCCTCGAAGATCTGCCGCAGCACGCCAGCGACGGTCCAGGGCGGGAGCTGACCGTGCCGCAGGGCCCACGCCTCGAGGGTGCCGCCCCGCTCGAAGCGGGTCACGAGGTAGGGGGGGGCGCCCTTGCGCTGCGAGAAGCCCAGACACTCGACGATGTGGTCGTGGCGAAGGCCCTGCAGAATACGAGCCTCATTGGCGAGCCGCTGCAAGAAGGCGCCAGACGCGCGCCTGGAGTGCAGCACCTTGATGGCGAGGTCGGTGCCGGTGGGCGCGCCGTCCGGGCCCAGCTCCCGCGCCCGGTAGGTCACGCCTGCGCCGCCCACGGCCACCAGCTCCATCACCTCGTAGTTGCGGTCGAGGATGTCGCCGTGGGCGAGCATCCGCAGCCAGCCGCCTCGGGGCGGGGTGCGCCGGCAGGCCAGGTTCGGGCAACGCTCGGGTGCTTCCACGAACGAGTGGAAGCAGGTGGGGCAGTAGGAGGAGGGCGGGGCCGTCATGGCGCGTCACTGTACCGCGCCGCAGGGGGGGGAGGCGCCCGGATCGGGACCGCCGGACCCCGGTCTGGTTGCCACACCGGGACCGGGGATTTAGCGGCCCGCCATGAAGCCCCTTCCCCAGACTGCAGATCGCGTCGAAGCCCGCGAGCGCACCGTCGCCGCGACGCTGCTCGACGCTTGGCCTCTCCTCCAGCCGGCCGTGCCGCCCGGCGCGTCGGTGCTCGTGGCCGACGACCCCACCGGCGTCGTCGAAGAGGGCCTCGGCGCCGACCACACCGTCACCGCCTGGCGACGCGTGGCGTCGCCGAGCCGTCCCGCCAGCGAGTGGCCCGCCGAGGGCCCGTTCGACGCCGCCACGCTGCGCCTGCCGCGGTCGCGAGAGGCGCTCGAGCTCGCCCTCCATGCCCTCGCTGGGCGGCTCCGCCCCGGCGCCCCCCTCCTGGTGCATGGCGCCAACGACGAAGGGATCAAGGGCGCCATGCGCCGTGTACGAGAGGCCGTCGGCGGGGTGGAGACCCTCGACGCCCGGCGGCATTGTCGTGTGCTCGTCGCGCGCATGCCCCCGACACCGCCCCCAGGCCTCCGACCCGACCTCGCCGACTGGCGGCGCACGCAGACCCTCGACTTGCCCGGCGGCCCCCTCGAGCTCGTGAGCTACCCCGGGGTCTTCGCAAAGGGCGGCCTCGACGCCGCCTCTGAGCTGCTGCTGCGCGCCCTCCCGCCGCTCGAGGCCGGCTCGCACGTCCTCGACTACGGGTGTGGCATCGGCGTGCTCGGCGCCGGTCTGCTGCAGGCGTCGTCCGATCTTCGCCTCCAGTGCATCGACGCCGACGCCCTCGCCGCGCGCGCGACGCGCGAGAACTTGCCCACGGCACAGGTGCGGTGCGGCGCGTCGTGGGGCTCGCTGCCGGCCTACACCCGCTACGACCGCATCGTGTCCAACCCCCCGATCCACCGCGGAAAAGACCGCGACTACACCGTCTTGCAGCGCCTGATCACCGGCGCTGGCGCCCGACTGCTCGACAGCGGTGAGCTGTGGATGGTGGTCCAGCGCCAGGTGCCGGTGCACGACTCGCTGCAGCAGGAGTTCGCGCTGATCGAGGTCGCCGCCGAGACCACCCGCTTTCGCGTCTGGCGGGCGCGGCAGCCCTTCACCTGACCCCGGGTCCGGCCCGCGTTACCGTGCGCCGGTCGCCTGCTCCCGCGAGGCCTTCGGTGCGCACCGACCCCGTCGAATCCGCTCGGTTCTACCTGCAGGGGCTCGCGAGCCTCCACCTGCGGCGGCCGGTCCCGAGCGACGCGGTGGCGTGGGTGCTCCGACAGTCGCCCCCCGTAGAGTACGTCGCCGGCCAGGTGCTCTTCCGGCAGGGGGAGGCCGCCGACTCGGCGCTCCTCGTGGTCCACGGTGAGCTGTCGGTCACCGTCGAGACCCCCGAGGGCCGCCGCGCCGTGGGCCAGGTGGGCGCCTGGGATGTGGTGGGCGAGACTGCGCTGTACGCCTCCGCCCAGACCCGCAGCGCGTCGGTGCGCGCCAGCCGAGACAGCACCTGCCTCGTGGTCACGAGCGGGATGCTCGCCCAGGCGGGGGACAACCCCGTCGTCGCAGCGATCGAGTACCACCTGCTCCACACCCTCACGCACCGCATTCGGGTGACCAACCTCGCCATTCAAGACGCGTGGCGCGAGCTCGAGGGCGCCAGCGACGAGGCCGCCGCCGAGTCGGTCCGCCTGCTCGACCTGCTCGGCGGAGGGAGCTGACATGAGCGACGCTCGCCGCGAAGAGATCTACCGCGTGCAGGCCAACCGCCTGCGCGCCGCGCACCCCCAAGCCGGGGTCGAGACCGACGACCTCGTGGCCATCCTCCGGGCCTGCTCCATCCGCGTCATCGGAAAGGGGGACGGGGTCTGCGCCGAGGGCGACCCGGGCCTCGAGCTCTTCTTCCTCCTGCGGGGCTCGATCACCATCCAGAAGCTGGGCGTAGACGGCGTCGAGCGACCGGTCGGAGAGCTCTCGGCGCCCACGCTGCTCGGCCAGATGGGCGTCGTCGACCGCGCCCGGCGCACGGCCACCTGCGTGGCCGCCACCGAGGTCATCCTCGCGGTGATGGGCCAAGACACCTTTCAGCGCCTCGTCCGCGACACCAGCGCACATGGCCGCGCGCTCCGCCGCCTGCTGCTGTCCAGCCTGACCCACCAGCTCATCGGCGGAAACGCTCGGCTGAGAGACCTGCTCGCCGCCCGCAACGACCCGCAGGCGGCCGACCGGGCCGGCTGGACCGACGCCCTGCAGCACGCACGAGACGTGCTCGAGGGGTGGACGGGCGACGCGTCAACGCCCGAACAGGCCGGGACCACCCCCGGATCGCGCTACCCGCCGGGGGCGCTGCTTGACCCGTTCGAGGGGCCAGCATAGAGCCGAAAACCCGGAAGCGACGGCAGATCGAGCCGACCTGTCGCCCTTCGACTCCCCCCCCCGGGTGACCCATGTCCTGGCTCCAGCGCTTCGCGTCGTCGAACATCGGCCTCAAGGTCATCATGGCCCTGACCGGCTTCATGATGTTCGGCTTCGTCATCGTCCACATGATCGGCAACCTCCAGGTCTTCCTCGGCCCGGACACCTACAATCACTACGCCGAGATGCTCCAGGGCAACCCCGAGATCGTCTGGATCGCGCGGATGGGCCTGCTGGGCGCGGTGCTGGCGCACATCGGCTCGGCCGTCGCGCTCGTGACCCGCAGCCGCGCCGCTCGGCCCCAGGGCTACGGCGAGCACAAGTTCATGGGCTCCAGCTACGCCGTGCGCACCATGCGCTTCGGCGGCCTCATCCTGCTGCTGTTCATCGTCTTCCACCTGGCCCAGTTCACGGTGGCCGGCGTCGGGGTCGAGGGCTTCCAGCACTGCGCGTGGGTCGGCGACGACTTCACCTGCTACGCCTACCAGAACTTCGTCAAGGGCTTCCAGAACCCCCTCGTGGTCGGCTTCTACGTCGTCGCGCAGGTCTTCCTCGGGATGCACCTCACCCACGGCGTCTGGTCGATGTTCCGCACCCTCGGCCTGTCCAACCCCCGCTACGTCGAGCTCGCCCAGAAGGGCGCGATCGCCTTCGGCGTGCTGATCGCCGTCGGCAACATCGTGATGCCCATCGCCGCGCTGGCGGGCCTGCTCCCGCAGACCGACGCCATCCTTCAGAATCCCACCGCCCTCCGGTAGGTGACCATGTCCACTGATCAGACCACTGACGCCAAGATCGAGCTGACGTCCGACGCGCCCACCGGCGACATCGAGTCGGCCTGGGACCGCCACCGCTTCGACATCAAGGTCGTGAACCCCGCCAACAAGCGGAAGTACACGGTGATCGTGGTGGGCACCGGCCTCGCGGGCGCCTCGGCCGCCGCGACCATGGCAGAGCTCGGCTACAACGTCATCAATTTCTGCTACCAGGACTCGCCCCGGCGGGCCCACAGCATCGCAGCGCAGGGCGGCATCAACGCCGCCAAGAACTACCAGAACGACGGCGACAGCGTCTACCGGCTGTTCTACGACACGGTCAAGGGCGGCGACTTCCGCTCGCGCGAAGAGAACGTCTACCGGCTGGCCCAGGTCTCGGTGAACATCATCGACCAGGCCGTGGCCCAGGGCGTGCCCTTCGCCCGGGAGTACGGCGGCCTGCTGGCCAACCGCTCCTTTGGAGGCGCGCTGGTCTCGCGCACCTTCTACGCGGCCGGTCAGACCGGCCAGCAGCTCCTGCTCGGCGCCTACCAGGCCCACGCCAAGATGGTGGCCGCGGGCAAGATCAAGATGATGCCCCGCCATGAGATGATCGACCTGGTCAAGGTCGACGGCCAGGCGCGCGGCGTCATCGTCCGTGACCTCGTGTCGGGTGAGCTCAAGCGCTACGGCGGCGACGCGGTGGTGCTGGCCACCGGCGGCTACTCGAACGTCTTCTACCTCTCCACCAACGCGATGGGCTGCAACGTCACGGCGGCGTGGCGGGCTGCCAAGCGGGGCGCGCTCTTCGCCAACCCCTGCTACACGCAGATCCACCCCACCTGCATCCCCACCAGCGGCGAGTACCAGTCCAAGCTCACCCTGATGAGCGAGTCGCTGCGAAACGACGGCCGCGTCTGGGTGCCGAAAGACAAGAAGGACTGCTGGGACGAGGCCAAGGGCGAAGTGGGGCGTCACCCCAACCAGATCCCCGACAGTGAGCGCGACTACTACCTCGAGCGCCGCTACCCCACCTTCGGAAACCTGGTGCCGCGCGACGTCGCGAGCCGGGCCGCCAAGAAGGTCTGCGACCAGGGGCGCGGCGTGGCCTACGGCGGCCGCGGGGTCTACCTCGACTTCAGCGACGCCATCAACCGCCTGGGCAAGTCGGTGGTCGAAGAGCGCTACGGCAACCTCTTCGAGATGTACCAGCGCATCACGGGCGACAACCCGTACGAGGTGCCGATGCGCATCTACCCCGCTCCCCACTACACGATGGGGGGGCTGTGGGTGGACTACAACCTGCAGAGCAACGTCGAGGGTCTCTTCGTCATCGGCGAGGCCAACTTCAGCGACCACGGCTCGAACCGCCTGGGCGCGAGCGCGCTGATGCAGGGCCTGGCTGACGGCTACTTCGTGCTGCCCTACACCATCGGGCACTACCTGGCGAAAGAGGGGGCGCGGGGCACGAGCACCGACGCGCCCGAGTACGCCGAGGCCGAGAAGGCCGCCAACGAGCGCATCCAGAAGCTCCTCGCGGTCAAGGGCACGCGCCCGGTCGACAGCTTCCACCGCGAGCTCGGCAACGTGATGATCGACAAGTGCGGCATGTCACGCGACGCCGACGGCCTGCGCGAGGCGCTCGCGAAGATCAACGAGATCCGCGAGGAGTTCTGGTCGAACGTCAGCGTGCCCGGCACCGCCGACGGCCTCAACCAGACCCTGGAGAAGGCTGGCCGCGTGGCTGACTTCCTCGAGTTCGCCGAGGTCATGGTCATCGACGCGCTCACCCGCGACGAGTCCTGCGGCGGCCACTTCCGCGAAGAGCACAAGACGGAAGAGGGCGAAGCCAAGCGCGACGACGAGAACTTCTCGCACGTAGCGGCGTGGGAGTTCACGGGCGTGGGCAACGAGCCCCGCTTGCACAAAGAGAAGCTCGAATTCCGGTACGTCCCCCCCACTCAGCGGAGCTACAAGTGAAGCTCACCCTCAAGGTCTGGCGACAGAACGGCTCCAAAGACAAGGGCCGGTTCGAGTCCTATGACGCCGACGACGTCAACCCCGACATGTCCTTCTTGGAGATGCTCGACGTCGTCAACGAGAAGCTCGAGTCGGCCGGCACCGAGCCCATCACCTTCGAGAGCGACTGTCGCGAAGGCATCTGCGGCGTCTGCTCGTTGATGATCAACGGCCAGCCCCACGGCCACAAGTCGCGCACCACCACCTGCCAGCTCCACATGCGCGAGTTCAAGGATGGCGAGACGGTGACCATCGAGCCCTTTCGGGCCAAGGGCTTCCCCGTCATCAAGGACCTCCTGGTCGACCGGTCGAGCTTCGACCGCATCATCCAGGCGGGCGGCTACGTCTCGATTCGCACCGGCCAGGCGCAAGACGCCAACGCCCTGCCCATCAACAAGGACGAGTCCGACGCGGCCTTCAACGCCGCCGCCTGCATCGGCTGCGGCGCGTGCGTGGCCGCGTGCCCCAACGCGTCCGCCATGCTGTTCACCGGCGCCAAGGTCACCCACCTCGCCTTGCTCCCGCAGGGTCAGCCAGAGCGGTACCAGCGGGTCGAGAAGATGGTGCATCAGATGGACTCCGAAGACTTCGGGCACTGCTCCAACTTCGGCGCCTGCACGGTGGCCTGCCCCAAGGGGATCCCGCTCGAGGTGATCGGCCAGATGAACCGCGACCTGCTGGTCGCCCAGGTCAAGGGCACCAAGAAGTAGCCAGCGGGCCAGCCGGCCCCGCGGCGTGAGCTGAGCGGACAGTTTCTGCCCTGGCTTCTGGGCGATCCGCGCGTGACAGGTGGGCATCCCCGAGCCCGGACCCGCCATGCCGCTCCGAATCCTGCACACCTCTGACTGGCACCTCGGGCACCAGCTGCACGGCCTGCCACGCACCCGCGAGCACGCCGCCTTCCTGAGCTGGCTGCTCGACACCCTCGACGAGCGTGAGTCCGACGCGCTGCTCATCGCGGGCGACGTCTTCGAGACCGCCAACCCGCCGGCGGTCGCTCAGCAGATGTGGTTCGACTTCCTGGGGCGCGCGCGGCGCCGGCGCCCCGACCTCGACATCGTGGTCATCGGTGGCAACCACGACTCCGCTGCGCGCCTCGACGCCCCACACCCCATCCTGGGCGCGCTGGGCATCGCGGTCGTGGGCGGCCTGCCCCGGTCGGCAGACGGCGACTTGGACCCAGCGCGCCTGGTGCTCCCGTTGCGCGACGCGGAGGGCTCGGTCGCCGCCTGGGTAGCGGCAGTGCCCTTCCTGCGGCCTGCCGACCTTCCGCGGGTGGACGGCGCCGGCGACCCCCTCGTCGACGGCGTGCGCGCGCTGTATGCCGAGGCGCTCGCGCTCGCCCGCGACCGGCAGGAGAGCGGGCAGGCGCTCGTCGCCATGGGCCACTGCTACATGGTGGGCACGACCCTGTCCGAGCTGAGTGAGCGCCGCGTGCTCGGGGGCAATCAGCACGCGCTGCCCGTCGATCTCTTCCCCGACGACCTCGCCTACGTGGCGCTCGGGCACCTGCACAAGGCGCAGGTGGTGGGCGGCCGCGACGGCGTCCGCTACTCCGGATCGCCCATCCCGCTGTCCATGTCCGAGCGCTCGTACCGGCATCGGGTGCTCGACGTGATGCTCGACGGCACAGCCCTTCGGTCGGTGGAGCCCGTGCCCATCCCGCGCACGGTCGACCTCATCCGGGTGCCAGCGACCGGGCCGGCGCCGCTGCCCGACGCGCTGGACGCGGTCCGGAGCCTTCCGCAGCGGTCCGAATCGAGCGACCTGGAGCTGCTCCCCTTCCTCGAAGTCTCGGTGCAGCTCGACCGCCCAGAGCCCGGCGTGCGACGCCAGGTGGAAGAGGCGGTGGCCGATCGGGCCGCGCGCCTCGTGCTCATCCAGCCCTCGTATACGGGCGACCGTGGGGCCCTCGGAGACCACCACCGGGGGCGCAGCCTGCAACAGCTGCGGCCTGAAGAGGTCTTCGAGCGCCGGTGGCACAGCAGCTACGACTCGAGCCCCAGCCCCGAGGTGCTCGAGTCCTTCGCTGCGCTGGTCGACGCTGCACACCAGGAGGGCGCGTGAAGATCCTCGCCATTCGCGGCCAGAACATCGCCAGCCTGGCGGAGTTCGAGGTCGACCTGCAGTCCGACCCGCTGGCTCGGGCGGGTCTGTTCGCGCTCACCGGGCCCACCGGATCGGGCAAGAGCACCATCCTCGACGCGCTGTGCCTGGCCCTCTTCGACGAGACCCCGCGCCTGCAAGGCAACAGCGGAGTCCGTCCCGGTCGCGGCGACGACGACGAGCGCCTCACGGTCACCGAC
This sequence comes from Myxococcota bacterium, assembly GCA_040264415.1. GTDB lineage: Bacteria > Myxococcota_A > UBA796 > UBA796 > UBA2385 > M30B51. The sequence continues at coordinate 4,858 of JBDQIL010000013.1, read as the reverse complement.
GTGCGCAACCTCCTTCGACGCGGCGCCGCCGAAGGCCACGCCGAGGTCGACTTCCTGGGCAAGGACGGTCAGCGCTACCGCGCGCGGTGGGAGGTGTGGCGGGCGCGCCGCAGAGCCGACGGCAAGCTGCAACCGCAGACCCTGTCGCTCACCAACCTCGACACCGAGGCGGTGCTGGGCGACAACAAGAAGACCGAGACCAAGAACGAGATCGCCGAGCGGCTGGGGCTGACCTTCGATCAGTTTCGCCGCTCGGCGCTGCTCGCCCAGGGCGACTTCGCGGCGTTCTTGCGGGCCGACGAGGGCGCCCGGTCCGACCTCCTCGAGGCCATGACCGGCACCGACATCTACACGCGCATCTCCAAGCAGGCCTACTTCCGCGCCAAGAACGAGCGCGGGACCCTCGCTGGACTCAGGGGCAGGGTCGAGGCGGTCGAGGTGCTGGGCGACGCCGAGCGCCAAGACCTGGTCGCTCGAGCCGGGGCAGCCGCAGAGGCGCTGCCAGCGCTGCGACAGTCCGCGCAGCAGGCGCAGGCGTGGGTGACCTGGCACGAAGAAGGCGCCGAGCGGGAGGCTGGCGTCGCCCAGGCCACCGCGGCGCTCCAGGGCGCGCGGGAGCGCTCCACCGCCCTCGCCGACCTCCGGGCCGAGGTCGAGGCGGCGCAGCAGGCCGCGCCCCTGCGGGGCGTGGTCGAGGCCGCCGACGCCCGGGCGCATGATCGAGAGCAGGCGCAGGCCGCCCTCGGACAGCTCACCGAGCAGGTTCAGCAGGCCACCGCATCCGTCGACCAAGCCGAGCAGGCCGCCACCTCCCAGCGGGCCGCCCTGCAGGCCGCCCGCGAGGCGCGCGCCCAAGCCGAGCCGGTGCTCCGCGAGGCTGCGCGGCTCGACGACCGCATCACCGAGTCCGTCTCCAGCGCCGAGACCGCCCGGGCTCAGGCAGCGACCGCGGCGGCCCAGGCGAAGCGGTCCCAGACCGCGCTCACCCAGCTCGACCAACGTCGCGAGGCGCAGGCGGTCGCGCGCGGCGCGGCAGAGGCGTGGCTGAGCGAACACGACGCCCTCGGGCCGCTCCACGACCGGTGGGAGCTGTGGGTGGAGCACCTCGACACCTTGGTCGAGGTGCTGCCCGCCGTCGCGACGGCCGCTCAGGCCCACGAAGGCGCCGCCGAGGCCACCACCCGCGCCGCGGCAGCGGTCGCAGCGGCGCGTGAGACCTTCGAGCAGGCGGCCACGGCGGCGTCGGACGCCGACCGCGCGGCGCAGCAGGCCGAGTCTGCGGCCGCCGCCCGACCACGAGCGGCCATCGACACCCGCATCCAAGCGCTCGACGCGCGCCGCGAGGCGCTGGCCGAGCTGACGAAGGCCCTCGACGATCTCGCCCAGGTCGACCAAGACCGGGCCGAGGTGACCCAGCGGCTCGAAGATCACGCCGCGGCCGACGCCCGGGCGAGAGCGGATCAAGCCGCGGCCCACGAGGCCAAGGTGCGCCTCGACGGGTCGGCGAGAGAGGCCGAGCGGAGGCTGCGGCAGCTCCGAGCGCGGGGCAACGTCGAGGTCTACCGCCCGGATCTCCGATCGGGGGAGCCCTGTCCGTTGTGTGGCGCCGAAGAGCACCCCTGGGCCCTCGCGCCCGTCGCAGCCGACCAAGAGCTGATGGAGGCCACAGCGCGCGTGGCGGAGCTCAAGGCCCAGCGGGAGGCCGAGCTCAAGCGGGTCCAGGCCGCTCAGACCCGTCGACGGAGCGCCGCAGAGCAACGCACGCTCGAGGCGGCCAAGCTCGAACGCCTCGCCACCCGACGCGACGCCCTGGCCGCCCGGCGCGACGGGCTGTGGGCGCCCGCCCGCCTCGAACGGGTCGAGGCGCAGGCCCAGGCCATCGTTCTCGAGACCACCGAGGCGGTGAACCAGCAGCGAGACGCCGAGGTGGCGGCCCTCATGCAGGTGGCCGCCCTCGACAAGGCGGCGGAGCGAGCCCGCGGCGCCGCCCGCGCCGCCCGCGCCGCGCTGGAGGCTGCCCGAACCCAACGCGACACCCACGAGCGCGCGCACCGCACTGCGGCCGAGACGCTGGCGCAGCGCCAGCGCGACCACGCCGCCTTGCAGGAGCGGGCCACGGTCGCGGCCGAGCGGCTGGCCCCGATCCTCGGCCCCCGCTCTGGCGGCTTGACCGCCCTGCAGGCAGACCCGGTCGCGTTTCGCGCCCGCTGTGCCTCCGAGCGCGAGACCTACGCGCGGCAGCGAGCCACGTTCGACGCCGCGGCGGCCACGCTCGCCGAGCTCGACGGCGATCGCAAGGGCCTCGTCGCCACCGCGAGCGCCGACGCCGACGCGGCCCAACAGCGTCACGCCGAGGCAGAGGCAGCCGCGAAGACCCTCGCCCAACACCGCGCCGCCAGAGCGGTGCTGTTCGCGGGCACGCCCCACGCGGAGCGGGCCACCGCCGACATCGAGGCGCGCCTCAAGGCCGCAGTCGTGGCAGCGGAGCGCGCAGCCGAGGCTGCGGCGCAGGCGCTCTCGACCGCCCACACCACCCTGGCCCGCGTGTCCGGCAACCACAAGCAGGCAGAGTCACAGCTGACGCAAGCCAGCACGCGTGCACAGCAGGCGGCCGCCGCCCGCGACGCCGCGCTGGCCGTGGTGGGCCTCGACCTCGCCGCCGTCCGCGCCCGTCTGGCGCGGGGTCCCGACTGGCTGCCCCAGGCGACGACCCAGCTCGAGGCCGCCGCCAAGGCCCTCGACCAGGCGGCCACGGTCCTGCACGAGCGCACGACCCAGCGGGCCCACCACGCCCAGCGGGCACCCGCGCCAGTCTCGGTAGACGGGGCCGATCCAGCGCCGCTGCAGCCCGCAGAGACCGCCCGCGCTGCCGCCCAGCGAGCCCAAGACGCGCTCCAGCGGGCGACCGAGCGGCAGGCTGCCCTCCGCGCGCAGCTCTCGGAGGACGACAAGAAGCGGGCGCGAACCGCAGACCTCCAGTCCGACATCGACGCCCAGCAAGCCGTCGTCGACCACTGGCGCATCCTCGAAGACCTCATCGGTTCGGCAGACGGCAAGAAGTTTCGAACCTTCGCCCAGAGCCTCACGCTCGACGCCCTGCTGCTCGAGGCCAACCACCACCTCGAGCGGCTCTCCCCCCGCTACCGGGTCGAACGAATCCCCGGCCACGACCTCGAGATCCAGCTCATCGATCACCACATGGCCGACGAGGTGCGCGGCGTTCACAGCCTGTCCGGGGGCGAGAGCTTCCTGGTCTCGCTGGCGCTGGCCTTGGGCCTGTCCAACCTCTCGGCCCAAGACACCCCGGTCGAGACGCTCTTCATCGACGAGGGCTTCGGAACGCTCGATCGCGACACCCTCGGCGTGGCCCTCTCCACCCTCGACCAGCTGCAGAGCGAGGGGCGCCAGGTGGGCCTGATCTCGCACGTCGATGGCCTCGCAGAGAGCATTGGCGCGCGCGTGATGGTGGAGCCACAGGGGAATGGGCGGAGCCGGGTGCGCGTGCTCGGGCCCGGCGACCAGTAGTCGAACGTGCGCGCGGCGGGCGCGTCGCAGTGGTCGGGTCGACGCGCGGGCCGGCGTGGCCCAGCGGCACTGGCGCCTACATCTCCCGCCGGTGCTCGATGGCCCGCGCCACACTCGATCGATCGGCGAACTCAAGCTCGGTGCCCACCGAGATGCCGTGCGCCAAGCGCGTGACCCGGCGCCCCAGCGGCTTGATGAGGCGAGCGAGGTAGAGCGCCGTGGCGTCGCCGTCGACGTCGGGGTCGGTGGCGAGCAGCACCTCTACGACCGTCTCGTCTTCGAGGCGGCGCAGCAGCTCCTGCACCCGCAGCTGGTCGGGGCCGACCCCGTCGAGGGGGCTGATGGCGCCATCGAGCACGTGAAAGCGCCCGCGAAAGCCGCCAGAATTCTCGATGGCGACGATGTCTTGCGGGCGCTCGACCACACAGATCACCGACGGATCGCGGCTGGTGTCGGCGCACCGCCGACACGGATCCGCGGTCGAGATGTCACAGCAGATCGTGCAGCGCACCATCGACTGGGCCAGGTGCCGGATCGCTCCGGCGATGTCGTCGGCCACTGCGGGCTCTTGGCGGAGCAGCCAGTAGGTCAGGCGCGCGGCGGTTCGATCGCCGATGCCCGGAAAGCGGGACAGCTGGGCGATGCATTGACGCAGGGGATCGACCGACGGGCTCATCGGGGCTCCGGGCTTCCGGGCGGACGCGCGACGGGCGGAGGCTCATCGGGCGGGGTGACAGCGACCATGCGGGCCGACAGCGCGTCGGTCAAGCGCTGAACGACCTCCTCCTGGGCCACCGCCTCGCGCAGCTCGGCGATGTGAGCGGCGCGCTCGGCCTTGAGCAGCTCTCGGCGGGTGAGGGGACGGGCGCCATCGCGCAGGGTCACCGCGACCTGCGAGCACCCCGGGAAGCAGGCGGCCACACCGCGGAGCACCCGCTTGTCCTCGAGCAAGCCCCGGCCGTGCCGCAGGTGGAGATCGTGAGACGTCACGCACCGGAGGGTGGGCGGGGTCACCGAAACCAGCGCAAAGTCGAGCGAAATGGCGCTGTATCGGCCGCTGCGGGCCTCGAGCCACGCCTGGAAGGTGCGAAAGCGGACCTCGGCTGGCGCCCCGGCCGGGAGCGGCGGGGGCGCGTCGTCGGTCGCCGGCCCCTCGGCGGCGTCGTCATCCGGCGAGAGCGTGCCGTCGAGCCCGCTGCGATCGCCGAAGAGATCGACCGACGGACCGCCAGGGTCGGCGTCCACGAGCGGCGGGGCTGCGTCGTCGCCCGCCGCTGCCGGAGGCCGCAGCGCAAACGGCCGGTCACCGGCGTCTGGCGAGCGGCTGGGCGCC
>JBDQIL010000012.1:0-13780 GCA_040264415.1 Myxococcota bacterium | reverse complement strand
GCGCCAGCGCCCCCCCCGCGCACCCGGGGCTGGCCGGCACGGCCCACGACCCGATGCTCGATGCAGCGGTCTTCGCCGCTGGGCCGGGCGTGATCGATGAGGTCTGGGTGGGCGGGCGGCGGGTCGTGGCCCGCGGCCGACACGTCGAGCGGCCCCGCCTGCAGGCCGCGTTCTCGCGGGCGATGACCACGCTCCACGCCTGACGGCCGACGTCGAGACGCCCGGGGCCATCGCAGGGTGATTGCAGCAGGCGCGGAGCGGGCGACGGGGGGCGGATCCAGCGCGATACGGTGTGCTGAACGACCGCGCGCGGCGCCCTCGAGCCCGCCCGCCGGAGGTCCCATGAAGCAGCGCCGCACCTCGCAGGCATCCGACTCTTCCGCCCTGTCCGCCGGCCCCGGCCGCGCGCCGGCTGGCCGCGGGAACGCTGCTGCGCAAGACGGTCTCACCGCGAAGGGTGGGGGCCCGTGGCCGGTCCCGCAGCACATGGAGGAGGCCTTCGGCGCCGACTTCTCGCACATCACCATCCGGGTGGGGGGCGAGGCCGCCGGCATGGGCGCGGTCGCCTACACCCAGGGAGACGAGATCGTCTTCCAGCCGGGCGCGTACGATCCGAGCAACATGCGGTCGCTCGAGATCCTGGGCCACGAGCTGGTCCACATCTTCCATCAGATGCGCGGTCAGGCGGGCAAGGGGGGCTTGAACACCGACCCGGGCCTCGAGGCCGAGGCCGATCGGCTGGGCGCCATGGCGGCCCGCGGCCAGAAGGTGAGCATCGGGCAGGGCCAGACCCCGCGTGGTGCGTCCAACGCCCCCATTCAGCGCTACGCGGTCCAGCGCAGCGGGCGATCGACCCTGCGTGTCTCCGAAGACGGACGCATGGCCGTGCGCGAGGGCTACCCCAACCACGACCTGTGGGCCGACTCCTCGCTCATCGCCGACGCCGCGGCCAAGCTCAAGGCGAACGGCTCGGCCATCACCCTCGAGGCCGGCTCGGGCCGACAGGCCGTAGACAAGCCCGATGGCTCGGGCATGATGGGCCTCACCGAGGTGGTGCCCACCAACAGCCGCACCCAGACCTCCGGCGACAGCATGCAGCACTACGCCGACTGCGGCCGCTCCACCCGCGACGTGATGGGCGGCGACGGCGAGAAGTGGGGCAAGGTGCAGGCCACCTACAACAAAGACGACGGCAGGGGCGGCGCAGCCCGTCAAGAGACCGCCGCGGGGCACCGCCCCGGCGAGTTCAAGCGCGAGGTCTTCTACGATCTCATCGGCAGCGAGGCCCAGTACGAGGCCCTCAGCGCCGACGAGCGTCGCGCCTTCGACGAGAAGGCCGGCATCAACGACTTCGCCAACCCCGAGGTGGGCGAGGGCTTCACCATGTCGAGCGGCGGCAAGCCCATCGCTGGATACGAAGACAACACCTGGAACTTCCACTTCGCGGGGCTCGCGATGAAGTCGGGCGGCGACTTCGTCACCCTCGAGAATTTCTCGGTGAGCAAGCCCGACGTGTCGAACACCGACTGGACCTTCGACATGTACGGCCCGGCCCACAAGGAAGGCCAGACCTTCCACGACCAGCACACCGACACCAACCAGCACGGCGAGAGCCCGACCACCTTGGCGGTCAAGAGTGCCAGCAACTGAGCGCGCCGCCGCGGCGCTGCTCGTCGGGCTGTTGGCCTGTCGCGGGACCACCCGCGCGGCCGGGAGCGACGTCGCCCCCTCTCCCTCCCCCCGGACGCCGCCCGTGACCGTTGTGACCACCCACGACCAGATCGCCCCGCTCGACGGCCAGACCGTCACCGTGCACGGCACCTACACCCCGGTCGAGGTGCGCCGCCGGCACCCGCGCGACACCCGCCCCCCCGATCTCCAGGGTCACGTGGCGCTGGTGCTCGACGACGGACGCAAGGTCTTCCTCGAGCCCGTCTGGTCCGAGTCCGCTCTGCGCCCCGACGACGAGCGCGCCCGGCTCACCGGGCAGGCGGTCGCCGTCACCGGCACGCTGCACGCCACCATGCCCGAGCCCGAGGTCCCGGTGGCCACGCTCACGGCTGCGTGCCTCAGCCCGGTCACCGGGGTCGAGGCGCGGTGAGCAGCGCCGGTTAGCCAGGGCGGCATGCACACCGACCCCCTCGCCGACCGCACGCTCTCCGTCTCGGAGCTCTGCCGCGCCCTCAAGGGCGTCTTCACCGATCTGGGCCTGGTGCGGGTCGAGGGCGAGCTCTCGCAGTTCACCAACCACCGGTCGGGCCACTGGTACTTCACCGTGCGCGACCGCGACGCGGTGCTCAACTGCGTGATGTTCCGGGGGATGAACCAGTTCGTGCGCCGGCCGCCGAAGCTGGGCGAGACCGTGGTGGTCACCGGCTCGCTCGACCTCTACGCGCCCCACGGGAAGCTCAACCTGCTGGTGCGTCGCATGGAGCGGTCGGGGGCGGGCGACCTGGCGGCCCAGCTCGAGGCGCTCAAGCGAAAGCTGGCAGCCGAGGGCCTCTTCGCGCCGGAGCGCAAGCGGCCGATCCCGTCGCTGCCGCGGTCGATCGGCGTGGCCACCAGCCCCACGGGCGCGGCCTTTCATGACGTGCTCAAGGTGCTCGACCGTCGCTTCCCCGGGCTGACGGTCTACCTGGCCGGGTGCCGGGTGCAGGGCGACGCCGCCCCGGCCGAGATCGCGGCGGCCATCACGCGGCTCAACGCCCATGGGGGCAGCGACGTGCTCATCGTGGGGCGGGGCGGCGGCAGCGCCGAAGACCTGGCGGCCTTCAACTCCGAGGTCGTGGCGCGGGCCATCGCGGCGAGCGCCATCCCGGTGGTCTCGGCGGTGGGGCACGAGGTCGACGTGAGCATCGCCGACCTGGTCGCCGATGTGCGGGCGGCCACGCCCAGCCACGCCGCCGAGCTGGTGGTGCCCGAGCGCGATGGCCTGCTGCTCGCCCTCGACGACCTCGACGAGCGGCAGCACAGCGCGATGCGTCGCCTGCTGCGTCGCCGCCGAGAGCGGGTCGCCGCCCTGCAGCCGCGGCACCCCCGGGAGCGCATCGCGCGGGACCGGCGGCGGCTCGACCAGGCTGCCGCGGGGCTGCCGCGGGCCATGGCGGCGCGCGTGCGGCGGCAGCGGGCCCGGCTCGACGCGGCCACCGGCCAGCTCGCGGCGCTCTCCCCCGACCGCGTGTTGGAGCGGGGCTACGCGGTGGTGTTGCGAGACGGCGCCGCGGTCACCGACGCCGCCACTCTGTCGGTGGGCGACGCGCTGTCGCTGCGCCTCCGGGCGGGCACGGCCACGGCCCGGGTCGAGTCGATCGGCTGACCGCGCGCTCCAGTGCGGGGCAGGGGGGCGGTGAGGGCGGTGAGGGCGGATGATCGCGCCGGAGAAGATCGATGCAAGTGGCGTTGTAGGAGATGGCTCCAATGGGGGGTGCGGGCGGGGCGTAGCCTTGGGTAGGGTGGTGCTCCCCGCTCCGGGGCCGTCTCCCGCCGAGGTGTCTGTGTCGTCCAAGGAACTCTTCAACAAGTTCAAGTCGCGCCCCGAGGGCACCAACGCTGGCTTCATCCTGGTGGAAGGGGCCGAGATCGAGGTCATCGACCCCACGAAGATGCGGTCGCTCAACGCCGTCAAGCTGCGCCAGCGCATGAAGAAGAAGGGCGTCGCGGGCACCTTCTACAAGGGCCCCAAGGGGCCCATCTTCAGCGTGATGGCGGGAAAGCAGGGCGGCAAGCCCGACCAGCCGTGGGTCACGCAGACCCTCCGCAGGGAGCTGGGGGTGAGCTCGCTCGAGGTGATCGAGGCTGCGGGCGCCGATCTCGAAGAGGAGGTGGCGCCCACCTCCCCCACCAGCAGCGACAGCGCGCCCTCGATCACGGGCGTGTCCGATGACATGCTCGGCGGCCTCAATCTGCTCGACCTGCCCGACGACGGGCTGGGGGACAGCCTCGAGGCCATCCCCGACGACCTGAGCGGGCTGCTCGACGTGCTCGACCTGCCCGACGAGGGGGCCTTCCAGGAGCATCGCAAGAAGGTGGTGCCGGTGCTCGCCGCGCTCGACGCGGCCGCCAAGCGCCTCGCTGCGCTCAAGGACAAGGACGGCGCCACCTACACCAAGGCCCACGGCACCTGGACCAGCCGCCTCGAAGAGCTCGACGAGCTGGCCACCACCGAGCCCACCGAGGCCGACGGCAAGCTGGCCGGCGTGCTGGGCGGCTCGACGGGCGCCCGCGACAAGGCCCTCGAGGCCGTGGTCGCCCGGGTCAAGGCGCTGAAAGAGGCCGCCCAGCAGGCCGTCTCTACGCTGAAGTCCGACCCCAAGTCGGGCTGGCTGGGCAGCGACCTCACCAAGCTCGAGCAGCAGGTGGCGGCCGGCCAATCGGCCCTCGACGACGACCCCGGCAAGGCCCACGAAATCTGGACCGCGCTGCCGGCCACCTGCGCCACCGCCATCGACGACAACGACGCCTACCAGAAGTATCTGGTCAAGGCCCAGACCCTCACCACCGCCCTGTACAAGCTCGAAGACCACCTGCACAAAGAGCACGTGCGGGCTGAGATCACCACGGCCGAGGACGCGCTGCACGCCGCGCACCTGAAGGCCGAGCAGGGCAAGGCCACCGAAGCCGACACCAAGCTCGAGCTGGCCAAGAGCACGACCACGCTGGCCACGACCTACCTGGGCAAGTACCAGACCTACCGCACGGCGCGGGCGCCGGTGTATGAGGCGGCGCGGGTGATGGACTCTGCGCAGGAGACGCCCGAATGGGTCGCCATGGTGGAAAACGCCGACGCCGCGACCACGCCGCCCAACCGCGAGTACGATGACGCGACGAACTTCTTGAACGCCGTCAAGGGGCTGATTGAGGACAAGCTCACCGCCTGGTACGTGACCGAGACCGGCAACGACCGGTCCGCGGTCACCGGTGGCGATTGCGCAGACTACGTGTCGGACGAGACCGACAAGGTGGCCGCGCTCGTGCTCAAGGTGCAGAGCAACATCGCCGAGGGCAAGTACCTCAAGGCCCTTCTGAAGGGCGGGCAGGCCGACTCGCTTGTCACCTCGGCCAAGCGCCTGGTCAAGCGCCGCAAGGTCTACGAAGACCAGCGGGCCCTCACCATCACGGCGCTGCTCAAGGCAGAGGAGAACTCGCGCCTGATGGGCCAGTGCTTCTCGCTGCGCAAGGTGATCGACAAGGCCGACGAGCTGGCCAGCCGCAAGACCATGCGCATCGAGCAGGGCACGGTGCTCGCGACGAACTGTGAAGACACCGCCAAGCAGCTCTTGCAGGTCGGCAAGGACGCGCGCGCCTATTGGCCCGAGCTCAAGAAGGCCGAGAATCGCATCGCGGCGCTCAAAGAGCACGACGCCGCGTCGCTCATCGACGAGAACCTCAAGGCGGCCGCCGCCCTCATCGCGTCGTCGCTCATCGAGGCGGGCGTGCCGCCCGGCCCCAAGCACGACGACGACGTGGCTCCCATCAAGGAGGACTTCGAGTCGCAGGACTACGCGGCCGCCAAAGCCACCATCGACCGGGCCGCGAGCGAGCTCGACGCCGCCGAGAGCATCATCAAGGCCACCGCGGGCTCGGTCGAGCTGGTGGGCAAGGCCGACGACGCGGGCGACGAGGGGGCTGTCAGAGACGTGGTCAAGGCGCTGCGCGAGCGCCTGGCTGTCGTCAACCAGTCGCCCCACAAGGGTCTGGTCGAGGACGAGCGCTGGGACGTCGCCGACTCGTGTGACGAGTCTCTGCACCAGCTCACCGAGGGCCGCGTGGGCATCGCCAAGGTGTCCCTCAAGGGCGCCGCCGAGCTGCTGGTCATCTGCGAGACCGTCATCACCGAGCACGCCCACTTCCTGGCCATCCACAAGGTCGAGGAGGACCGCCGTGACCAGCTGCTCGCCCGCACCTCGGCCGTGAAGAACGCCGCCAAGATCGCGGCGGTCACCCGGTGGCTCGACAAGTCCACCGAGCAGGCCGGCGAGCGCGACTACGCCACTGCCACCAAGTCGGTCCGTCTGGCCGCCATCGCGGCCGAAGAGGCCGAGGTCTACGCGGAGCAGCGCGAGCGGTACGACGCCCGCCGAGGCACCCCGGCGCCCTCGGCGACCGGGCTGTGGGATGAGGTCGAGAAGCTGCAGGATGGCGGCCTCGAGGCCGCGGCCCGCGACCTGATGGCGAAGGCCGACCAGGCCGCCGACGCCTTCGAATTCGAGCAGGCCCGCAAGCTGCTCGACGAGGTGGAGAGCAAGGCCAAGCTCCACGACATGATGGACTGGGCGTCGAACCCGGCTCATCCCGACCTCGTGGACCACGCCAAGGCGCTCATGAAGCTCGACGGCGGCACCAAGGCCCTCGACGACTTCATCGCCCAGCTCCCGGTCTCCCAGGGGTCGTTCGCCCTGATGCAGTCGCTCGCCCGCGAGCGCTTCGACATCTCGCTCGAGTCCGACGCGGGCTGGCGCTCAGCCACCGCAAAGCAGCTCTGGGCCATGATGGCCAAGTGCCCCGAGGCCGACGTGCAGCTCAACCCGAGCTTGAAGGTGGTGCGCCGCGAGAACCCCGGCAAGCACGGCGGGTACTACCAGTCCAGCGAAGACCTGGTGGTGATGAACGGCCGGCCCCAGACCAGCCCCTACCAGACCTTCGGCAGCCAGCTCAAGAACTCCGCGGGCGAAGACCAGCTCGGCGAGGTGGACGACAAGTACAAGATCGAAGACGAGACGGCGGTGAAGTACTTCGACTGGGCCACGCTGCACGAGGTCGGGCACGCGGTGGACGACCGCCTGGGCTTCATGGACAGCCGCGAGGGTGACGGCAAGTTCGGCGATTGGACCTCCTACGGCAAGAGCGTCAACCCCATCGCTCGGGCCGTCGCCGCGACCCATGGTTCCGACGCAGACAAGCTCTACGTCTACGCAGCCGCCCTGCTCAACCAGCGCGACACCACCGACGTCCCCGAGCCCGATGACTACGCGGGCGATTGGTCGGCCGACACCAAGAAGGTGGACGACTGGTACGCAATTGCTACTCGCAAAGACATCTACCGCTCCGAAGGCGACTCCCAGAAGATCGTGCTGTCCGACGGCTACATCTACCAGGAGGCCTACAAGGGCTCCTGGGTGCGCTACCTCGCCTCGGCCCGCAAGAAGGGCCTGACCGGCTACCAGTTCCGCGCGCCGGGCGAGTGGTTCGCCGAGCTGTACGCCGCCTACCACTCCGACAAGCTGAAGAAGGGCCACCCGTCGCGCGCCTGGCTCGGGTCGCTCTGAGCCCACGGCCCGCGGCCGGTCCATTCGCCCCCCTTTGGTAGCAGGAGTCCCCCATGTCCCTCTTCGAGACCCAGACCGTCGAATGCCCCGCGTGCGGCGGCCAGGTGCCCTTCTCGCTGGTCTTCTCCGTCAACGTCGATCGCAAGCCCGAGCTGCGCGACCAGATCCTGGACGAGCGCTTTCAGCGAGAGGACTGCCCCGGCTGTCAGCACGGCTTCCGCATCGAGCCCGAGCTGACCTACCTCGACGTGGCGCGTGGGGTCTGGATCGGCTGCTGGCAGGCTGGCCGGCTGTCGTCGTGGGAGACGTGGGCCCAGCAGGCCCAGCGCTCCTTCGACAAGGCCTTCGGCAAAGAAGGGCCGGCCGAAGCCCGCGCCATCGGCGACGGCCTCACGGTGCGGGTGACCTTCGGGTGGAGCGCGCTGCGCGAGAAGATCGTGGCCCTCGAGGCCGGCATCGATGACGTGGCCCTCGAGCTGGCCAAGGCCACCATCATCCGCCAAGAGGGGGGCGCGCCCCCGGCCGACGCCGACCTGCGGCTGCTGGCGGCCGACGACGAGGCGCTGGTGCTGGCTTGGGTCGCTCGCGAGGGCGGCCTGCGCGCCGGCGAGTTCGCGGTCGATCGGGCGCTGCTCGACGGCATCGAGCAGGCCGGCGCGGCCTACGACGCCCTGCGTGCCGACGTAGATGGCGGCATCCACGTAGACCTGCAGCGCACCCTGCTCGCACCCGCGGCGCGTTGACGCGGCTCAGTCCGGCAGCCACTCGGCGCGGCGGTTGACGTCGGGGGCGTAGCAGACCTGGGCGCCGCTGCCGCGGCGGTCCACGGTGAGCAGCTGGTCGCCGCGGCGCACCTCGATGTGCTCGGACCGCTCGCCCTTGTGCTCGACGTCGGTCACCTGCAGCACGTCACCGGGCTGCAGCTGCAGGAGGGCGTACTCGCCCTCTTCGCCGTTGGCGAGGATCAGGGTGGGGGGGCCGTCCGAGACCTCGGGCACGCCCAGCCCGCGTCGGGGGTTGATCGGCACCACGCGGCGGTCGCCGGGGACCGGGTCGTGGCCGCGCAGGCGCGCGCAGGTGCGGCGCTTGTTGAGGCCGCGGGTGGCCTCTGGCTCGATGACCGAGACCCCGTCGAGGCGCATCCACCCCACCGCCGCGATCTCGGCCGGGCTGCCGTCGATGCGGCTGCCCAGGGCGCGCTGCCCGAACAACGCGCTGGTGCTCCGCGGCACCAAGCCCGTGCGCTCCATCGCTGTCTCCAGCGCGAAGGGATCCGGCAGGGCTCGCAACACGCGCAGATCGGGGGCGGTCGGCGCGCCTGCAAAAGCGGCGCCGAAGGTGGCGAGGATCAGGGAGAAGAGTGCCATCAATCCCTGTGACGGATCGATGCGCTACGGTCTTTAGGCCTGCGCTGGCATTTGGAGATCACGATGCACACCTGCCTGTCCTGTGGAGCCGAGTACGATGACGCCGCCGGGGTGGTGCGCCGCTGCGCCGACTGCGGCAGCCGCACCCTCTCCGACGACGAATTGCGCGTGTGGGAGGACATCCGGGATGACCTCGCCCACGAGACCTTCGTGGCGGTGCGGGTGCTCGACGGCCCGGCCGACCGGGCGATGCTCTCGGCCATCCTCGAGGACGAGGGCGTGCCCTTCGTGGTGCATGGCGGAGACGCCTTCGGCAACGCGCTGTCGGGTGGCGGCGGGGTGCTGCTGGTCGCCGAAGACGCCGAGCAGAAGGCACGGGGCCTGTTGGCCCAGTACGACGCCGCCGTGGTCCCCGACGAATTCGCCTCGCAGTAGGCGGGCCCGTGACCCGGGTGCGCCCTGCCTCGCTGCGCGACGTCGATGCGGTTGTGGTGCTGGGAAAAGAGCTGCGCCGTGACCCCGCGCGGGGCCTGCGTGAGCTGCGCGCGCGCGCCGCCGCCGCCACGGTCGCGTTGCGGCTGGGGGTGCCCTGGGCGGTGAGCCTCGAGGCGCCGTTGCGGGGTCAGGTGGACGCGGGGAGCGCACTGGTGGCGCGCCTGATGGACGAGCTCGGGGCGCCCCTCGACCGGCTGGTGCGCGCCGAGATCACTCGCTCGACCCGCGAAGAGGCGGTGCAGACCGCCTGGCTGGCTCGCAGCCGCGGCTGGTCGTCTCTGGTGGTGGTCACCGCCGGCTACCACCAGGCGCGCGCGCAGCGCTACTTCGACGCGATCGAGGGCGTGGCCGCGCAGGTCTGCGTGCCCGACGCCGTCGCTGCGTGGGCGCGACCGGTCGAGGCGCGCTGGATCGCCGAGGGCCACCCCGATCCCCGGGCCCTCGCCGCCGAGGGCCGGGCCGAGCGCGCCTTCGGCTTGCTGGGCGCGGCGTTGCGTCCGCTGCCGACGCCGCTCCGATGGCGCATCGAGATCGCGGCCGGAGCCGCCTTGCGGGGCGCGTCAAGCCCCCGCCGTCACCGCTCGGCGAGCGCCGGCACCTCGGGAACGGGCAGCTGAACCACGAAGGTGGCCCCCTGGCCGGGGCGCGACCGCACCAGCAGCTCTCCGCCCTGGGCCTCCACCAGCCGCCGGCTGATGGCGAGCCCCAGCCCCGTGCCGTCGTGGCGCGTGGTGAAGAAGGGGATGAAGAGCTTCTCCTGGTCGGTCGGGGCGATCCCGGGCCCGTCGTCCACCACGCGAATCTCGACCGCCGGGCGAGCGGGCTCGCTGGCCCGCGGCCGGCGCGCATGGGCGCGGGCCACCTCGATGCGGATGTGGCCCGGCCCGTCAAGCGCCTGCACCGCGTTCTGGATGAGGTTGAGCAGCACCTGGTGGAGCTTGTCGGGATCGACGGGGATCTCGGGGAGGTCTTCGGCAGCCGTCAGCTCGAAGGCCACGGTCTCGGGCAGGCTCTGGCGCCGCACCAGCTCGAGGCTGCGGGCGGCGAGCCGGCCCAGGTCGGTGGGCTCGGAGCGAATCGACAGCGGGCGCGCGTAGTCGAGGAACTGCGTCACCACGCCGCCCAGGCGGTCCACCTCCTGCGTGATGACGCCCGCGAAGTCGACCACCTCGCCGGGGTCGGCGTCGTTGGCCACGTCCTGCAGGTACTGCGCGGCGCCCTTGATGCCGGCCAGGGGGTTGCGGATCTCGTGGGCGAGGCCCGCCGCCATGGTGCCCAGCGCCGCCAGGCGGTGCTGCTCCTTGACCTGCTCGAAGCTCGAGAGGTTCTCGATCAGGATGGCGACGCGATCGACCGTCTCGCCGAGCCGCCTGACCTCGTCCTTCGAGAAGCCGTCCATCCAGGCCTCGGCCTTGAGGTTGAGCCAGCCCAGCACCAGGTCCCCCGACCGGATGCTCAAGGTGAGGTCGGCGTCCATCGCGTCGAGGGTGCGCAGGCGGCTGGCGGCCTCCTCATGGCCGGCGTCGCGGCGCTGAACGACCCGCTCCAGCTCGGCCCGCAGGTAGGCGGGCTGCCCCGCTCGAAAGCCATCGGTGAACGGGGTGCCCGCGATGGTGGGCATGAGCGGCTGCTCCACCAGGCCGCGGTGCATGGAGAGGTGGAAGGTGCCGCGCTGGGGATCCCACAGATACAAGCTGGCGAGTGGCGCGCGGCCCGACGCATAGAGCCGCCCCAGCAGCTGGTCGCCCAGCGAGTCGAGGGTGATGACCCGCGACAGCGCGCGATCGACCTCGATGAGCGTGACCTCGAGGCGTCGGCCGGGGCGGTTGAACCACTCGCCCGCGAGGGCCTCGATGCGGCGCCGCAGCGGGTCGTAGACCGACAAGAAGAGCGCGCTCGCCAAGAAGACCTGGAAGGCGCCGTGGGTGGGGTACTGGTCGAGGGCGTCGCGCTGGATGACCGTCAGCGCATCGACGCCCACCAGCACCAGCGACATCACCGCCAGGGTGAAGATCCGGGCGAAGATCTCATGGAGGTCGAGCAGTCGGGACAGCTCCACCACCTGGTGGAGGAAGTACAAGAAGAGCGTGGCGAGCACCACGCCCACGGGCGGGATGGCGCCCTGCAGCAGCACCGAGCGGTCGAGCATGCCCCAGTCCATGATGCCGGCCGCGATGTCGGCCCGCCCGAGCCACCGCAGCAGCTGCTCGATGGCCGAGAAGAAGGCGGCCGCGGTGAGCAGGCCCAGCAGGTAGCGCAGTCGAACCTTCTCGACGTGCTGATGGGTGGACTCGTGGGCCCGCCACAGCCGCCACAGGCACAGCCCGAAGCCCGCCTGCACCAGCATCGCCAGCAACAACTCGCCGGGGCTGGAGTGCGACGCGAGGCCGAAGAAGATGCCGTCGAGCAGGTAGAACAGCGACACCGCTGTAGCCGCGGCCACCCACGAGCGACCCACCCAAGGCGTGGCCGCGCTGTCGTGGCCCTGCAGCCCGCCGCGGCCCAGCAGCCGGTCGAGGAACAGCAGGATGGCCGGCGGCAGGAAGGTGCCCGTGCCGGCGTGCACGTACCGAAAGCCCGGGCTGCCGGTGGCCAGGTACAGGCCGAAGCTGCCGAAGGTGAGGCTGGCGATGACGCCCAGCACGGCGAAGGAGCGGCGGGTGCGCTCGCGCGGCCCGCCCACCCAGGCGCGGACCGCGTAGACGGCGCACAGCACGGCGGTGGCGAGGTAGATGAGGGCGTTCATGCGGCCTCCCCGAAGCGCTCTATCGCCGGGGGCCCCGGCGCGCGCGCAGCGGGTAGACTGCGACCCATGGACAACCCCTTCGCCCGGCTGCCTGCGATCTCGTCGCTGCTCGCCGATCCTCGCCTGGCCGACCTGCCGCACGCCCTCGCGGTCGAGGCGGCCCGCGCCACGGTCGATGCGGCGCGGCGGTCCATCCGGCAGGGGGAGTCGGTGGCCGACGATCTCGCAGCCGTCGCGGTCGGGCGCGCCCAGGAGATCGGCCGCCCGCGCCTGCGTCGGGTCATCAACGCCACCGGCATCGTGCTGCACACCAACCTGGGCCGGGCGCCGCTCGCCCCGGCCGCCGTGGCCGCGGTGACCGACGCGGCGCGCGGCTACTCGAACCTCGAGATGCTCCTCGACACCGGCGCCCGCGGGGGCCGGCTCGAGGGGGTGCGCGACCACCTGCGCGCGCTCACCGGCGCCGAAGACGCCCTGGTGGTCAACAACTGCGCGGCGGCGGTGCTGCTCGCGCTCACCGCCCTGGCGCGCGACCACGAGGTGGTGGTCAGCCGCGGCGAGCTGGTCGAGATCGGGGGCAGCTTTCGCGTGCCCGACGTGGTCTCGGCGGGGGGCGCCCAGCTGGTCGAGGTGGGCACCACCAACCGCACCCGCGCGGCCGACTTCGGGGCGGCCGTGACCGATCGCACCGCCGTGTTCCTGCGGGTCCACCCCTCGAACTTCCGGGTGGAGGGCTTCACCGAGCGCCCGGACCGAGCGGCGCTGGTGGCGCTGGCCCGCGAGCGCGGCGTGCTGCTGGTGGAGGACCTGGGCTCGGGTCTGGTGGGGGCGCCGCCGGTAGACGCGCCGGAGCTGGCCCACGAGGCCCTCGACGCGGCCCTCGCCGCTGGGGTTGATCTCGTGTGCTGCTCGGGCGACAAGCTGCTGGGGGGACCGCAAGCCGGCATCTTGGCCGGCCGCGCCGACGTCGTGGCGCGCCTGCGGCGGCACCCGCTGTACCGCGCGCTGCGCTGCGACAAGCTGGTGCTGGCGGCCCTGGAGGCCACGCTGGCCATGTACCGGGCGGGGCAGGCCGACGCGGTGCCGGCGCGGCACATGCTGGGCCGCGACCCCAGCTCGCTGCTCCGCGCGGCGAACCGCCTCGCGGCGCGCGTGCCCGGCGCCCGGGTCGAGCCCGACGAGACCTTCTCGGGAGGCGGCGCCCTGCCAGCCTTCTCGCTTCCTGCCCGCGTCGTCACCCTGTCCGGCGGCGACCCCGACGCCTGGGCCCGCCGGCTTCGGCAGGGCACGCCGCCCATCGTGGCCCGCGTGGCTCGCGACCGCCTCATCCTCGACCCCCGCACCTTGCTGCCCGGAGATGAGGACGCGGTGGTGGAGGCGCTCACCGCCCTGCTGGGCGACACCTCGCCCGCGGCGGATTAGGCGCTTTCAATGGCACGTGGCTTCTACGATCTGCTGGGCGTCGAGCCCGCCGCGACCCCCGACCGCATCCGCGAGGCGTACCAGCGTCGGCTGGCCGAGCTGGTGCGGCGCCTGCGGGTGGCGCGGCAGCAAGGGGCCGACGTCAGTCTGCTCGAGAGTCAGGAGCGCAGCGTGCGCGAGGCGATGGAGGTGCTGAGCGATGCCGCCCGCCGCCGCCGCTACGACGCCTACCTCGCCGTGAGCGACGCGGGGCCCCTGCCCGAAGACGCCGAGCAGCTCTGGGAGGCCGCCCGTGGCGGCATGGTCGACCCGGTGGCAGGCGCCGCGCTGTCCGCCGTGCGCGCGCTCACCCGCCTGCCCGTCGGCCACCCGCTGCCGGCCCCCCCGCCTGGCTACAGCCAGCGCCAAGGCTGGGCCGTCGACCTGCGCAAGACCGACGCGCCGCCCGCCGCCGAGGCGGTCACCAGCCACGACGACATCGAGAT
>JBDQIL010000011.1:0-14212 GCA_040264415.1 Myxococcota bacterium | reverse complement strand
GCCTCGACAACCTCCGGCAAAGGGTCCTCGACTACATCCGCTACTACAACGTGGTCGATGCCAAGCCCCACCGATGGCGAATCAACGCCGACGACTTGCTGGCCAAGTTCCGGATCGCCACTTCCGGCCCGGTGAACTAGGCAGGGACCATGCAGGGCTACTACGACCCCCACCCCGCCACCAGCCTCGAGCGCCCCATCGCACTCGTGGGCTTCATGGGCACCGCCACGACGCAGACCGCCCAGGCGATCTGCGCGCTCACCGGGCTGCCGCTCGCCGACCTCGACCGCCGCATCGAGGGCGAGGCGGGCCGCAGCATCGCCCACATCGTGCTCCGAGAGGGAGACGCTGCGCTGCGGGCCGCCGAGCGGCGGCTGCTCACCGCGGCCCTGCGCGAGCGGCCCGCGCCGGTCATCGCCTTGTCCGACGGCGCCCTGCTCGACCCCCGCAGCCAGGCCGAGGTCGTCGCCCGTGCCCGCCTCATCTGGCTCGACGCCGACCTCCAAGAGCTGACCCGCCGGGTGCGGCGAGAGCGGGCGGCCCGACCCGGATCGCTGCCGGCCTTCATGCAGAAGGGCGCCCAGGTGAGCGAGGACGCGCTCAGACCGCTGCTCAACGTGCGGCGCCCCGCCTACGCCACCGCCGAGCTGCGGGTCGACATCGGCGACCGAAGCCCCACGCAGGTCGCCCGACAGCTCCTGCAGTTGCTGGCGCTGTAGCGATCCCGGCCGCCGCAGCAGCGGCTATGGTTAGCCCGCGGCCGCCCGTCGACCACCGGAGCCATCATGCGCACCTTGCTGCCCGTTCTCGTCCTCGTCACCGCCTGCAGGGTCGGCGGGAAGGTCCCGGACGGTGAGGCCACACCAGACACCGGCGGGCTCGCGTCGGTCGACGCCGACGGCGACGGCTTCTTCGGTGAAGAAGACTGCGACGATGGCGACGCCAGCGTCAGCCCCGCTGCCACCGAGGTCTGCGATGGCATCGACAACGACTGCGACGGGGAGATCGACGAAGACGTGCAGAGCGTCTGGTACCTCGACGCCGACGGCGACGGCTTCGGAGACGCTGGGGCGACCGTGGAGGACTGCGACCCGCCGAGCGGCGCGGTCGACAACGCCGACGACTGCGACGACGCCACGGCCGCGGTGAGCCCCGACGCCGAAGAGGTCTGCAACGGCGTCGATGATGACTGCGACGGCACCATCGACCAGGCCGCCACCGACGCGCAAACCTGGTACCTCGACGCCGACGGCGACGGCTTCGGAGACCCCGATCAGGCGGTGATCGCGTGTGAAGCGCCGGCGGGGGCGGTCGAAGACGCGAGCGACTGCGACGACGCCAACTTCGACGTCAACCCCACAGCCACCGAGATCTGCAACGGCGTGGACGACGACTGCGACGGCCTCACCGACGACGACGACGCCAGCCTCGACGCGAGCACCGGCTCCACCTGGTACGCCGACGGCGACAGCGACGGCTTCGGCGACGCCACCAACGCCACGCAAGCCTGCACCCAGCCGCTCGGGTTCACCGGCGTCGCCACCGACTGCGACGACAGCGCCGCCGCCGTAAACCCCGCCGCCACCGAGGTGTGCAACAGCCTCGATGACGACTGCGACGGGCTCACCGACGACGACGACACCAGCCTCGACGCCTCGACCGCCTCCACCTGGTACGCCGACGACGACAGCGACGGCTTCGGCGACGCCGCGCAGGCGACCACGGCTTGCAGCCAGCCGTCTGGCTCGGTCAGCGACGACACCGACTGCAACGACGCGGCGGCCTCGATCAACCCAGGCGCCACCGAGGTGTGCAACAGCCTCGATGACGACTGCGACGGCCTCACCGACGACGACGACACCAGCCTCGACGCCAGCACCCAGTCCACCTGGTACGCCGACAGCGACGGGGACGGCTTCGGAGACGCCGCAAGCGACACCGACGCGTGCGCGCAGCCATCCGGCACCGTGGCCGACGACAGCGACTGCGACGACACCGACGCCGCGGTCAACCCCGGCGCCCAGGACGTCTGCAACGGCGACGACGACAACTGCGACGGAGACATCGACGAAGAGGCCCTCGATGGCATGATCCTCATCTCTGTCGACACCAACGATGGGCGCGTCTACGAGGTCGACCCGGCCACCGGGACCGTCTCCACCATCTCCACCCTGGCGGGCTCAGGCGGCATCAACACCGTGGCTGTGAGCGGCTCGACCGTGCTCGGCAACGACTACACCAATCGGCTCCTGACCGAGCTCGACGTCTGCAACGGCACCCGCTCCGACCGCACAGCCCATGGCACGACCGCCAACACCTGCGGCATCGTCTTCGGACCGGGTGGGCGGCTCTTCGGCATCGACTCGGTCAACGACGAGCTGGTGGAGTACAACCCGAGCACCGGCGCGCTCACCGTCATCGGCGCGCTCGGCTTCGATCTGGGGAGCTGCGGCCTGTCGTATGACTGCACGAACGACGTGCTCATCGGAGCCGACGGCAGCAGCGACCAGATCTTCAAGCTCAACACCACGACCGGCGCAGCCTACGACTTCTTGTCGGTCGGCTTCGACTTCCGGTCGGTGGGGCTGGAGTTCGATCCGGTCACCCAGTCCCTGCTGGCCTCGACCCGGGCCGACCTCTACGAGATCGATCCCTCCACCGGATCGAGCGCGCTCATCGGCACCATGTCGGCCAGCAACATCGACGACCTGATCTACCACCCCGAGTGCAACTGACCCGCGAGCCGGCCGCCGCATGACCCGCCGGCAACACCTGTGAGTCTGCGTTTAACCAATACTCACGCGCTCACGGACGGCGAACTGTGAGTCGCCGGCGCGCAGCGAAGGGTCCCACCACGATGACCGGGTCGGCCCCCGGGGCCACCACGGTCACCCGGTCGACGGTCTGTGCGTCGCCCAGGCCCACGTGCACCTCGGGGGTCGCGGCGGCACCATAGGACGACCCGGTTCGGGCGGTGTCGGCCCACGTGGACCCGCCCGCCTCGACCACGACCCGGCTCCCCGGGGGGGCTTCGACGGCCAGCCAGCCGGCCGCGGTGCATCCGGTCGAACGGTACACGCGCGGCCGCCCCACCACATCGGACGCCACGAGGTCGAGCACCCCGTCGCCATCAAGGTGGGTGGCGACCACGCTGCGCCAGGACCCGAGCTGCGCGAGGCCCACCGAGGCGCCGATGGGGCGCAGTTGCTGGTCGCGTTGCTCGTAGAGCTCGAGGGGCAGCGGGCGATGGACGCCCTCGCCGATCCCGGCGCCCCACTGGTCGCCGTGTGCCACGAGCAGGTCTGCGTCGCCGTCGTTGTCGGCGTCGAGCGCGATCACACCCCACGCCATCGTCTCGGGCCCGTCCGACAGCGAGAAGCCCCAGGCCGACGACGCGTCGGCGAAGCTGCCGGCCCCCTGGGCGAGCAGCAGGTAGGCCGCGTCGGTCCCCACCACCACCAGGTCATCGAGCTGATCACCGTTGAGATCAGCCGCGTCGGCGCCCATCCCGGAGAACGCGAGGTCGGCGCCGCTGCCCGCGGAGGCGTCGATCAGCGCGCCCGCGTCGTTCCGCCACAGCACATTGGCGCCGTACTCGTAGCCGCGGTCGTTGACCACATACACGTCGAGGTCGGCGTCGCCGTCGGCGTCGAACCAGAGCGCGTCGAAGGCGAGGCGGCCCGCGGCGTCGGCCTCGAGGGCGGGATCCGCCACCAGCCCGGTGGCGCCGACCCGGTACAGCCGGTCCGCGATGCCGCCGGGGTCAGAGGGGTCCCCGATCAACGCCGCGAAGTACTCGTCTCGGCCGTCTCCGTCGAGATCGCCGGGGGCCAGCTCGCGAACGATGGCCCCGCGGGGGGCGCTGGCCAGCCCGACAGCCGCGACGCCGTCGGGGCCCGCGAGCAGCGCGCCCAGCACTGGCGACTCGCTGCCGAACAGCACGTCGAGGTCGCCGTCTCCGTCGACGTCGGACAGGGCCGGCTGGGTGCCGTTGCCGGGCACCGAGACCGGCTCGATGACGCCTCCCTCAGGCAGCGCCCAGACCACCACGGGGTCGTGGTCCTCCCACGAGAGCACCAGGTCGATGAGCCCGTCATCGTCGAGGTCGTGGACCACCAGACCGCCGCCCGAGTCATGGTCGGCGTCGAGGTCGGGGCCAGCCGGCACGCCCCAGTCTGCGCCCACCTCCTCCCACGCGGGGCTGGACATTGGACGCGCACAGGGGGCGGGCGCGGTCGCCGAGACGCCGTCAGGCCATGAGGGATCGACCGTGGACGGCGGCGCAGGCCCCGCGCAGGCGCAGGCCGTGAGCGCCGCCGCGGCGGCCCTCACAGGTGCCACGCCTCGGGCACCAGCGCGCCCAAGCGCACGAGCTCGGCGCGCTCCTCCGGCGTCACCCCCGCCAGCGGACCGGCCGCGTCGCCGAGCGCCTGGATCGCCTCGCCCGCCTCTGGGCTCAGCTGGTACACCGCGACCTCCCCGTCGGGCAATCGCTGCACGAGCAGCCACATGGGCTGTTCGAGCGGCCCGGCGCCGTCGGCTGTGAGCACGTCTGGGTCGGTGCTCACGGCATGCGACACCCGAACCAGGGCGGCCCCGGTGGCCCGGCGCAGGCGGTCGGAGGCCGGCTGGTCGCCGCGGAGCGTGTGCTCGGCCGGTTCACCCGCTGGGGCGTGCGCCACCGCCGCTTCGAAGCGCGCCTGGTCGGTGACGGCCCCCTCGCCCAGACCCTCGGCGAGCCAGGTCGCGAACCGGCGCCCGATGGGGGCGCGGATCAGCGGGTCTTCCCACGTGAAGTCGGCGCCCAGATCGTCGAGCCGCTCACCGAGGAGCGCCGAGGTGGCGGGCAGCGCGCTGCGAACGCCTGCGGTGACCTGCGCCTCGTCGCGCCCCAGCCCGCCGGGCAGGTCGTAGCCCACCCCGAAGAGGGCCCCGGGCGGCGGCACCATCCAGTCGTCGAAGACCGCGCGGTACCCATCGATCGCCGCCGACAGGTCCGCGGCGCCGCCGCCGTGGGCGGCCCGCTCGAGCGGCGCGAGCACGCCACGCTCCAGCGCTTCGAGCACGTCGCCGTCGGCCTCCTCCATCACCATCATCACCCGCCAGGCCAGGTCTTGGGCCATCCAGGTGACCCGCCCTCCGACCAGCGGTGGGACCGCTTTTTCGCCGGCCAGCGCGGCCATGAGGTCGTGGATGCGCGCGACGAGGCTGTCGAGGGTGGCGTGCCACCCGCCGCCTTCGACGAAGAAGCGCTCGATGTAGGCCGCGAATCGGTCGGACCGTAGCCGCGGGAGGTGGGCGGCGGCGTAGGCCAGCCCGTCGCTCGACAGGTCGAGGGTGGCGTGGTGGTGGGGGCGGACCGTGCCCAGCCGCCGGGTCTCCGCCACCCGGGCCAGCTCGCGGTCGAGGAACCGGCGCCCGCGCTGCAGCCACACCTCCGCTTGGCGGTCGGCCTGGGGCCCCTGAGCTGCGGCCGCCTCACAAGCCGCGCAGTACCGGTTGTAGAGCGGGCCGCCCCCCTCGTGGCGCGGGCACCGGCGCAGCCCGGCCTCGTCGAGGAAGTAGTACAGCACCACCGGGAGCAGCTCGGACAGGCGCGCGGACGTGGCGTGCCACAGCGCAGACGCGCCGGGCGCCCAGGCGAACCCGACCAGGCTGTGACACAGCTCGTGGGTGGTCCACTTGCCCCGGTGGCCGGGGTGAAAGCTCCCGATGCGACGGTCGAGCTGGAAGCTGCGAAACTTGGGTTCGACCAGCCGGCCCTGCTGCCAACCCGACACCGCGTCCCCCAGGTCGGCCCGGCCCTCGGGCACCCAGGCGTCAGGGGTGGGCAGGTGCGAGCGGTGCTCGAAGTGCGCGAGCAGCAGCCCGCTGTCGGCGGCGAGCGCCGCGATGGTCGCGGCCGCAGGGGAGCGGCGCAGGTCGTCGAGCGGCGCGCCAGGGAGATCAAGCAGGGTCATGCCCGAGACCCTACCGCTGCACCAAGTCACCGCCCAGCGTGACGATGCCGTCTTCGGCGCCGGCCACATCGACGCTGATGCCCGACAGGCTGAAGCCCTGGATGTCGGGGATGGGGATCTCGCCCAGCGCGTCGGTGACGAGCGGCAGGATGAGCGGCACCAGGGCGTCGAGCAGGGCCTCGGTGTCAGCGGCGGCCATGCCATTCGACTCGGGCACCACCACGTCGAACCACAGGTCGGTGGCGCCGAGAGAGGCCTCGAGGTTGCCGCCGCTCGCGGAGAGGTCGAGGCCGGCCAACACGCTCACGTAGACGTCGATGAGCACGGCGCCCGTGGCGGCGTCGCCGCTGTAGAGTGTGATCCGCAGGTCGCCGAGCTGGAGGTCGAGGAGCTCCACCCCTGTGCCCGGAACCACCACCGGCGGCAGCAGCGCTTCGGTAGACACGGTGAGCTGCGTGAGCCCCGGGAAGAGGAAGGCGAGATCGGCGGGGTCGAGACCCAGCGCGCCGCTCTCGAGCTCCATGTCGAGGACTCCGCCCGCCCAGAGACCATGGAGCGCCTGGTTGAGGAAGTCGCCGGTCACGCCGATGAGCGTGCCGGGGCTGCCGGTGTAGACCGGCGGGCTGTAGTCGGCGTACAGGCTGCCCAGCGCCGGACCGAGGTGCGGGCTGTTCCAGCTCACCGGCTCGAAGGTGGTGCCCAGCCCGAGGGTGAGGCCGACGGCGTCGACCGAGACGTCGGACGGACGGGCGTCGAAGGCGTAGGTGTTGCCCTGCACGTCGAGGTCGATGCCGATCTCGAGGTCGCTCAGGGCGTCGTTGAGAAGGTCCGGCACGGCGCCTTCGACCGCGTCCTCCACCGCGGTCTCGAGGAAGCCCGCGATGGCGCTCGAGATGACGGTGTCGAGCCCGAAGAAGGACAGCACGCTGTACAGCGAGCCGTTCATGTCGAAGTAGAAGTTGGTGGTCGAGGCGGAGGTGCTGACCAGATCGACCACCAGCTGGCTGGACTGAACGCTGGGCTGCAGCCCCACATCGACCGTGATGGCGTCGGCGGTGATCTGGCCCGAGGCCGACCAGCCGACGCCGGTGACGCGCCCGCCGGCGCTCCAGCTGAGCGCGACGTCGGAGACCTCGAAGGTGGCGTCGAGCACCCCCGATGCGAGGGGATCGAGCGTGAGGTCGGTGCACCCGAAGCGCGGGTTCGTGACGTAGAGGCTCACCGAGTACCAGGTGATGCACTGACGACCGAAGGGCCAGATGTTCACGCACGTCTGCGACGACTGGCTCACCACGGGCGACGGGATGAGGCTGCTGAGGTCGGCCGCGGACAGCAGACCCTCGCCCAGCACCTCGAGGGTGCCGAGCCCCCCGGTGCCCTCGTGCAGACGCACCTCCATGCCGCCCGGCAGGCTCTCGCCTTCGGCCAGGAAGTCGCCCGCGAGCACCGCGCGGGTGTCGGTGGAGGTGGTGCCGTCGCCGTCGGTGGCGACCGTCTCGATGATGTTCAGACCGAAGTCGTGGGAGAGACCGTGGCTGTAGGTGCCGTCGCCCGCCGGGGTGACCGGGTCGCCGTCGATGGTGAGGCTGGCCACGCCGGACCACGCCTCGTCTACCTGGCCTGCGGCGGTGCTGGCGTCGCCCTCGACCCACCCGCCCCGCGGCGGGTCGTCCACCGTGATGACCGGGCCGGTGGAGTCGACCAGCAAGGGCCCGACCTCGTCGAAGAGCGCCGTGTCGTCGACGTCCACCCGCACCGTGAACCAGCCCTCCTCCCACACGGTCACGTTCCGGCCCGACACGGTGGACCGACCATCGCCGGTCACCGAGAGGGTGTGGGGGGCATCGACCCGGTTGCCGTATGCGTCGGTGATCTCGACCACGGCCGAGGTGGTCTCGTACAGCTCGAGGTCTTCGTCGGAGAGGGTGAGCACCACCTGGGCGGGCGGGGCAGCGAGCACCACCACGACCTCGGTGTCGACCGCCGCGCCCAGCGTGGCGGTGGCTGCGTACGCGCCCGGCGAGGTGCCGGTGAGGCGCGCGCCGTCGATGGACAGCGCGCGATCGACCGACAGATCGGCGGCGGTCGTATCGACCGGGTTGCCGTAGCGATCCCAGCCCGCGATGGCCCACTCGACCCCCTGCCCGGCCGGGAAGGCGACGTCGGAGAGCTGGAGGTCGACCCACTCGGGTTCGGCGGCGGTCACCTCGAGGGTGGCCCGCCCGACGATCGGCTCGCCCCGAAACTCGGTGGTGACCGTGAGCTCGTGGGCGACGGCCACGGTCGGCCAGACCGCGCCGTCCGTGAGCTGCAGCAGCGGCTCGAGATCGCTCTGCGCCAGCAGGCTCACGTCTTCTTCGAGGCCGTCGGAGCGCACGAGCCGGGCGGTGTAGCCCACGCCGTCTCCGGCGATCACGGTGCTGGCGTCGAGGTCGAGCGACAGCGTAGCCGACGGCACCTCTGCCTCTCCCTCGACACGGATGATGCCGGACTCGCTGCTGTACGGCTCGTTGCAAGCCGCGAGGGCGAACAGGACGAGGGCCGTGGCCGGCCGGCTGACTGAGGACATTCGACGCTCCGAGACCGCGCCCGCATTGTAGAGGGATCCTGCCCCGGTCGCAGCCCCGCGGCGATCCACCAGAGTCGCCAGGACCAGTGGGTTCCGGCTACATTGACAGGGTCTCCCCGAGGGCGCCCATGACCCGACGGCTGCTCCCCGCGACCCTGACGCTCGCCATCCTCGGCCTCTCTCCTGGGAGAGCCGACGCGGCAGAAGCCGGCGCCACGGTCGATCAGGGGCTCGCGGTGCACCTGCCGCAGGCCGGCCTCGACGCGATCGGCGAGGCCGTGGCCCGCGTGGTGCCCCCCGCGCTCTCGGTCGAGGCCTCGGCGGGCGAGCTCGCGTGCGCCTCAGATGAGGTCTGCGGGGTGCGGCTGCCCACCACGGCCCTCGAGGCCCACATGGCGCTGTCGCTGTCGCTCGACGGCGACGCCATCACCGTCGCCGCGGCCGACCCCACCCTCACCTTGAGCCCCATCGGCAACCCGCTGTCAGACTGCACCCTGGCCTCAGCGGTGGGGTCGGTGCTCGGCCAGGACCCCCTCTTCGTGTCGGACCTGCTGGCGGGCTTGGTGGAGCCCGAGCTGGCCGGCCTGGGGGAGAGCATCGAGGCGGCGGCAGGCGACGCGCTCTCGGCGGCCTCGCTGGCGTCGTCGCTCGACCTGATGGGGGTGCAGGCCGACCTCACGCTGGCGCCCACCTTGGTGGAGATCTCCGACCGCGGCGTGATCGTGGGCCTCGGGGGCGGCGTGGTGCCGGCGGCCCTCTCTGCCTGCGTAGACGCTGCAGACGGCGCCCCGCTGACCGACGCGGGCTGGCCCACCTTCGGGGCGACCGCTGCCGGCTCGAGCCTGCCCCACCACGCCGGCATCTGGCTTGGTGCCGACTTCCTCGACCAGGCGCTCTACAACGTCTGGGCCGCAGGCCTCCTCTGCGTCGATGTCGACGCGCTGCTGGCCGACGCCGGCCTGTCCATCGACGCGGGGCTGCTCGACAGCCTGCTCGGGGGCGGCTTCACCGATCTCTTTGGGGACGACGCGCCGGTCTCGCTCGTCCTGGTCCCGGGCACCCCACCCACGGCGGTCCTCGACGACGACGTGCCGCCGCTGGCCATCGACCCCGGGCACCTGCAGCTCGAGCTGTGGTCGGTGCTCGACAGCCGCTGGGTGCGCGTCTTCGCCGCCGACGTCGAGGTGCGTCCCGGCATCGATCTGGCCCTCGCGGGCGACGCCCTCCGGGTCGACCTGCTGGTCGAGGCCGACGACATCCGGCTGGTCGAGTCGTACTACGAGCACATCGATCCGGGCTTCAGCGGCGGGCTGACCGGCCTCTTCGACACCTTGGTGCCGTCGCTGCTGCCCGAGAACCCGCTGCTGTCGATTCAGGTGCCCGCTCCGCTCGGCATGCAGGTGGGGCCGCTCACCTGGCTGGTCTCCGACGACGGGGCGTGGCTGGGCGGCTTCTTGCTGCTCGACCCCTCCACCGTCACGCCGCTGGCCGTTCCAGGCTGCAGCCTCGACGGCGTCGGCTGCGACGGGGGCGCGGCCTGCGCGGCGACCGGCGCCCACTCGCGCGCGGCCCGTGCCGGGCGGGGTCGCCTGCTGGTGCTGCTCGCGTTGATGATGGGCGTGGTGGGGCGGCGCTTCAGCCGACCCCCCGCAGACGAGGGCCAGCGACGGGGCTGACCCGCAGCGACTCGGAGTAGGGCAGCTCGGCCCCAGGGAGCCGGGCCGCCCGAAGGCACCGCGCGTGTCGGTCTTCCGAGGCCGCCTCGTCGAGACGGCCCACCATGCGAGCCAGCTCGGCGACCAGCACCACGGGGGCCACGGCCCCGGGGGCCAAGGCGCGCGCCCGCTCCGCGTGGCGCCGGGCGGTGTGCGGCTGGGCGGCCGCCTGGAAGGCCCGGGCCGCGAAGAGGTGCACGGCGGGGTCGGCAGGGCCTTGCTCGAGCAGCGACCGCGCCGCGCGCAGGGCGCCCTCCGGGTCGCCTGCCTGCAGGCGACCCCACGCCGCCGTGAGCCCGCCCGGCAGATCCGCGTGCCCGCCCGGGGCGCGCAGGTAGGCCCGGGCAGGGCCACAGGCGTGTGCCTCGAGCGAAGCGTCGTCGGGCGGACGGGGATCGGCGGCGTCCACCAGCACCCGGCCCCCACGGCGCAGGGCCGCCACCAGTCGGCGCCACGTCGGCGCCGTCGCAGCCGGCTGGAGGAAGCGCAGCAGGTCGCGACACAGCACCAGGTGAGCCGCCTCGACCGGCAGCGCCCCCGACGATCCCCCTCGCCAGGCGGGCCCACCCACGACGCGGCGCAGGGCCACGCCAGGACGCAGGTGGGGATCGAGCGCGGCGAGCCCCACGGGGTCGGGGTCGCTGGCCCAGATGCGACATCCGTTCGGCGTCGCGCTCGCCAACCCGGCCACCACCGACAGGTCCTGGGCTCCGTGGCCCGTCGCCGCGCCCACGACCCACACCTCGACCGGATCCGAGCCCGCCAGCGCAGCCGCCAAGTGCATGGCCGGGGCGAGGTGGGTCAGGGCCGACGCCGGGGCGCCGGCCGCGCGACAGCCGCTGGACAGCGAACGCAATGGACCGTCCAGGTCGGCGGCGCCCGCCACCAGCTGGGCGCCATGGTCGGCGAGAAAGGCCGCGACCCGACCTGGCGCCAGGGCGTCGAGGCGCAGCCCGGCGCGAGCTTCGAGGGTCGCCTCGAGGACGTGCTGCGGAGCACAGCGATCGCGGGTCATGCACCCTCCAGCGCGCCCGAGCGGGCAGCGTCACCCCGTCCATCGGCTCTGGAGGCCAAGAACCGAAGATCAATCTCAAGACCACCTTGCCTGGGCCGAGGACAGGTGTAGATTTCCTTACGCACCCCCGCGGCGACGGGTTCGCGCCCGCCGCCCCTTCACCCGGAGGCCGCATGGAGCTCGTCGATCGCATCGCCGCTGAACGCCTCCGCCGACTGGGGTTCTGGTCGGTCCGCGTGTCAGGCCCCGTGGGCACGCACCAGCTCTACGACGGTCCTGGCGGCGGCGCGCTGCCGACCCTGGTGCTGCTGCACGGCTTCTCGTCTCGCGCGACGCACCTCGTCAAGCTCGTGCCCCTGCTGCGCGGCCACTTCCGCCGGCTGGTGATGCCCGACCTGCTCGGCCACGGTCTGTCCGACGAGCCCACACCCCTCGCCACCAACCACGACATCTCCGAGGCCTTCTTCGACATGCTCGACGAGGTGCTAGACGAGCCCGCCGTGGTCTTCGGCAACTCTCTCGGTGGCATGTTCGCCCTGCGCTACGCGTCGCGCCGACCGCAGCAGGTGGCCGGCCTGCTGGTCACCTCTCCAGGCGGCGCGCCCCTCCCCCCCGACCAGCACGCCGCGTTCTTGAAGCGCTTCCGGCCGCAGACCCTGGCCGAGGCGCGTGACCTGGTGGACCGCGCCTTCGCCGTCTCGCCGCGCCTCGCCGACCTCGCGGCCCGCAACCTGCACAAGCGCATGAGCGCGCCGACCGTGCAGCGGCTGCTCGACCAGATGACCCACGACGACCTGCTGCACCCCGACGAGCTGGCGGCGGTGCGGGCCCCGACCTGCCTGCTGTGGGGCGAGCGCGAGCGCATCCTGCTGCCCGAGCACCTCGCCTTCTTCCAGGCCCACCTGCCCGCGCACGCCCGCATCGAGCGCCCCGCCGGCTACGGCCACGTCCCCTATTTCGAGAACGCCGCCGACCTGGCCGCCCGCATCATCGCGTTCGCCCAGCAGATCGACCACCGCGCCGCCGCCTGAGCGTCACGATCGCCTCGACGAGGCCCACCACCGACAACGGGATGCAGCCCTCGGCCCGGTTGGCCACCGTGACGGTGACCGGCTGCCCGCGATCGAGGTGGGTGAGGCAGAGCCGGGCCAACGCCAGGCGGGTCACCGGATCGGCGCCCCGCAGGTGGTCGAAGGGCGAGAAGCGCGCGCGGGCCTGGGCATAGGTCAGGCCCGGGCGAGTCATCCAGCGCACCACGAGGGGCTGATCGGGCCGCAGCAACGCGGCCGCCTGCACCGCGAGGGGCGGCATCCCCGGCTGGATATCGAGGCACGGCACGGCCCCGCAGGCGGCCAGGGCGTCGCCGACGCGGGGGATCACCAGGGCCGGATCGCGCAGCTCGACGGCCGGGCGGGCCGCCGACGGCCAGGTGCCCAGCAGCGCCGTGAGGCGGTCGAGGAAGGCCGACGGGCCGCCCGCCTGCTGGGTCGCGCTGGCCGCGAACTGGAGCAGCAGGTGACCGAGCCGATCGCCGAGGCCCCGCACCGCTGGCTCCACCAGATCCAGTCGGGCCCGCTCGGGATCGAGGAAGGTCGGCGACGGCCCGTCGCCGTCGCGGGGGCGCGTGAGGGCCGCAGGCGCCTTGACCACGAAGCGCAGGTCGGGCGCCTGGTCGGACCAGGTTCGGTACAGCGCCTCGGGCACGGGGGCGTGGAAGCTGCGATCGACCCCCACCGCGCGGAACAGCGGGAAGGCCGCCACGGCAGGGAGCCCGTACCGCGACAGCTCGGCCTCGGGCAGCGACCGGCCCCAGACCCGGTCGCCCCAGCCCGGGTAGGCCCAGGACGACGGCCCACAGCGTAGACCGGCCGGGGCAGACCGAGACAGCTCCACCACCGCGGGGTGGGGCGCGGCCGGGGGCACCCGGCGCAGGGGATCGGGCGGCGAGATGCCAGGCAGCAGCGGCGGATCGGCCACGGTCAGCGCGCGGCCAGCACCGGCGCGCCGCCCCGCTCGACCATGGCCTGCCAGGCGGCCTGAAACACCGACGGGTCGGCGCCATCGCGGAAGGCGCGCTCCGAGATCACGCGCCGCCACTGCCGGGCGCCCGGCTGACCTGCGAAGAGGTTGAGCATCGGGCGCGCCACCGGCCCCACGCGGTTCTCCGGGGCCATCGACATCCAGCGCTCGGCCCAAGCCGCCATGGCGTCTACGATCTCGGGCAGACCGCGCCCGGGGTCGGCGGCTCCGAAGAAGCGGCTGTCGGCGCGCGCGAAGCGAACCGGGTGGTCCCAGGCCGCGCGCCCGATCATCACGGCGTCCAGGTGGCCGAGGTGCTCCTCCACCTCATCGAGGGTCTTGACCCCCCCGTTGATCTCGATGGGCAGGTGGGGCCGCTCGGCCTTCAGGCGCCGCACGTCGGCGTAGCGCAGCGGCGGCACGGTGCGGTTCTCCTTCGGGCTGAGGCCCTTGAGCCAGGCCTTCCGCGCGTGCACCGTGAAGCGATCGCAGCCGGCGTCCGCCACGACATCGACGAACTCGAGCATGTCCTCGTATCGATCGCGGTCGTCGAAGCCGATGCGGTGCTTCACGGTGACCGGCAGCGAGGTGGCGGCGCGCATGGCGACCACCGCGCGGGCGACCACCGCCGGCTGTCCCATCAGGCACACGCCGAAGTTGCCACTCTGCACCCGGTCACTCGGGCAGCCGACGTTGAGGTTGACCTCGTCGAAGCCGCGATCTTCGGCCATGCGGGCGCAGTCGGCCAGCGCCACGGGGTCGTCTCCGCCGAGCTGCAGCGCGAGGGGGCCCTCTTCGGGGCTGAAGCCGAGGTGGCGGTCGGGCTCGCCGTGTACCAGCGCGCCCGTGGTCACCATCTCGGTGTACAGCAGCGTGTGACGGGTGAGCTGCCGCATGAGCATGCGGTGGTGGCGGTCGGTCCGCTGCATCATGG
>JBDQIL010000010.1:0-14430 GCA_040264415.1 Myxococcota bacterium | reverse complement strand
TGGTGGGCCCGCGCCAGCGGCTCGAGCCCCCGATCTGCCGCGAGCTCGTTGAGCCGCTGGGCCAGCCGCTCGGTGAGGCGGCGGTGGTGGTTCGGGGCATGTTCGCGGGCGAGGTGGAGCGCACCGGGGTGCCCCGCAACGCGCTCGACGTGCTGGCCCAACAGATCGTCGCGCTGTGCGTCACGGCGCCGCGCGCGCTGGGCGAGATCGAGCGCATCGTTCGGCGCAGCTACGGCTACCAGGCCCTGTCGCGAGAGGCGCTGGTCGCCGTGCTCGACATGCTCAGCGGGCGGATGCCGCTCGCGCCGGCCACCCACCCCGATCAGCTGGACGCGATCCCCGACGAGCGCGGCTTCGACGAGGTGCGCCCGCTGCTCACGTGGGATCGGGTCACCGACACGCTGCGGGCCCGAAAGGGCGCGCGCCTCACCGCCATCGCAAACGCCGGCACCATCCCGGACCGGGGCCTGTATGGGGTGTTTCTGGCGCCCGACGGGCCTCGGGTGGGCCAGCTCGACGAAGAGATGGTGCACGAGGCCCGGGCCGGCGAGGTGTTCCTGCTGGGCGCCAGCTCATGGCGCATCACCGAGATCAAGCGCGACCGCGTGCTGGTCACGCCGGCGCCCGGGCAGCCCGGCAAGATGCCCTTCTGGCGGGGACAGGGGCCGGGGCGCCCGGCCGATCTGGGGCGTCGCATCGGCGAGGTGGTGCGCGAGGTGGCCGACCGTCTCGAGGCCGACCCGGCCGGCGAGGGGGCCTGCGCCTGGCTGATGGAGGCCTGCCGCCTCGACCGCCTCGCGGCCGGAAACCTCGTGGCCTACATCGGCGAGCAGCGCGACGCGGCCGGCGTGGTCCCCACCGATCGGGCCATCACGATCGAGCACTTCCAGGACGAGCTGGGCGACTGGCGGGTGTGCCTGCTCTCCCCCTTCGGGTCGCGGGTCAACGCGCCCTGGGCGCTGGCCATCCAAGCGCGGCTGCAAGGCCGGGTCGGCGGCGACTTGCAGGTGCTCTGGACCGACGAAGGCATCATCCTGCGGGTGCCCGAGGCCGAGCTGCTCCCCGAGCTCGACGACCTCATCCCAGACCTCGATGAGCTCGACGACCTGGTGACGGGGCGGCTGGGCGAGTCGCCGGTCTTCGCGGCGAGCTTTCGCGAGGCCGCCGGCCGGGCGCTGCTGCTGCCCAAGCGCCGGCCGGGCGCCCGCGTGCCGCTCTGGCTGCAGCGCATGAAGGCGCAGAACCTCATGGCCTCGGCCCTGCAGCATCCGACCTACCCGGTGGTGCTCGAGGCCTACCGCGAGTGTCTGCAAGACATCTTCGATCTGCCGGGGCTGCGCGACCTGCTGACCGCCATCCGCGACCGGCGGGTTCGCCTCGACCGGGTCGAGACCCCCACCGCCTCGCCCTTCGCGCGCAGCCTCGTCTTCGCCTTTGTGGCGAGCTGGCTCTACGAGGGAGACGCGCCGCTGGCTGAGCGTCGCGTGCAGGCGCTCACCATCGACCGCGCTCTGCTGCGCGAGCTGCTGGGCAGCGAGGGGCTGCGCGACCTGCTCGATGCCGACGTGATCGACGAGCTCGACGCAGAGCTGCAGCAGCTGCCCGAGCACCGGCGCGCGCGGTCTCCCGACGCGTTGCACGACCTGTTGCGGCGCCTGGGGGATCTGACCACGGCCGAGGTGGCCGCCCGCTGCGCCGACGACCCCACGCCGTGGCTCGACGCGCTCCAGCGCTCCCGGCAGGCGGTCTCGGTGCGGGTGGGCGGTGAGCCGCGTTGGATTTCCCTCGACGACGCGGGTCGATACCGCGACGGGCTCGGAGCGGCTCCGCCAGGGGGGCTGCCCGCCGCCTTCCTCGAGCCGGTCCCCCACGCCTTCGAGTCGCTGCTGCTGCGGTACGCCCGCACCCATGGTCCGTTCGTGGCCTCGGCCGTGGCGCGCCGCTGGGCCCTCGCGGTGGGCCCTGTGGTCGCGGGGCTCGACGCCCTCGAGGCGCGCGGGCAGCTCTTGAGCGGGGCCTTCCTCCCGGGCGAAGACGCCACAGAGCGCGAGTACTGCGACCCCCAGGTCATGCGGCGGATCAAGCGGCGCACGCTGGCGCGACTGCGGGGCGAGATCGAGCCGGTGGAGGCCGCCACGCTCGGGCGC
This sequence comes from Myxococcota bacterium, assembly GCA_040264415.1. GTDB lineage: Bacteria > Myxococcota_A > UBA796 > UBA796 > UBA2385 > M30B51. The sequence continues at coordinate 12,283 of JBDQIL010000010.1, read as the reverse complement.
TTCCTGCCGGCCTGGCAGGGGCTCAGCTCGGAGGGGGCTGGGAGGAGCGGCGCGGGCCGGCCTGCGGCGCTGCCGGAGGCCCTCCTGCTCGACGCCTTGGGCCGCCTCGAGGGCTGCCCGATCCCCTTCAGCGAGCTCGAGGCGCGGGTCCTGCCTGCGCGTGTGCCGGGCTACGCGCCGCACATGCTCGACCAGCTCGGCGCCCGCGGCGACCTGGTGTGGGCCGGCCGTGGCAGCCTGGGGCCCTCTGACGGGCGGGTCGTGTTGGTGCGCCGCGACCAGGCGGCGGTGCTGCTCGACCCCCCGGGCGCCGCGCCCGACGATCCGGTTCAGCGGTCCATCCTCGACGCCATCGAGCGGCAGGGCGCGTGCTTCTTCTTCGAGCTCGGACAGCGCCTGGCGGGTCAAGGCGTGGCGGTGCGGGCCGAGGTCCTCCAAGAGGCGCTCTGGGCCCTGGTGTGGTCGGGTCACCTCACCAACGACACCCTCCAGCCGCTCCGGGGCTTGAAGGCGCCGCGTCGCAAGCAAGGGCGGGCGCCGGGGCGGTCAGCCTGGCGCCGCGGGCCGCGGACGGGGTGGTCTGGTGCCGGCGGCTCCGGGCCTACGGGAGGCCGGTGGTCACGGGTCCAAGATCTGTTCGACGACCGGGTCACCGACACTGATCGCGGCATGGCGCGGGCCTCGACGCTGCTCGATCGGTACGGCGTCGTGGGGCGCGAGGTGGCCGCCGCCGAGGATCTCCGTGGTGGCTTCTCGTCCATCCTGCCGGTCCTCTATGAGCTCGAAGAGGCCGGGCAGGTGCGTCAGGGCTGGTTCGTGGCGGGCCTGGGAGGGGCCCAGTTCGCGGTGCCTGGCGCGGTCGATCGCCTGCGCACCCTGCGAGAGCCCGACGAGGCCGTGCGATGCCTGGCCGCCACCGACCCCGCGCAACCCTATGGGGCGGTCGCGCCATGGCCCGATCCGACCGACGACGCCCCGCCTCCCCGTCGCGAGGCGGGCGCGACGGTCGCGCTCTGGGGCGGCGAGCCGGTGCTGTGGCTGGGACGCGGGGGGCGAAGCCTGCTCACCTTCGAGGCCGCGGCGCACCCCCGACGGCTCCAGGCGGCGGTGACCGCGCTCGCGGCGGCGCTGCCAGGGCGCCGCTCGGTGACCATCCACGCGGTCGATGGGTCTCCACCCCGAGACGCGGCCCGGTGCGCCGCGCTCCTCGCCGCTGGGTTCACCCGCGAGGGCGCCGGTCTGCGCCTCGCCGCCCCCCTGTGACCGCTCCCCCCGCTGCTCATGCCTGAAGGCGACACCCTCCACACGATCGCGCGCGTGCTGCACCCGGTGCTCGCGGGCGAGCGCCTCGAGAGAGCGTGGCTGCGAGCGGGGGGAGGGGCTGTGCTGCGTGCGCGCACGGTCCGGGCCGTCTTCGCGGTGGGCAAGCACCTCATCGTTCACTTCGAGCCGACCCGCGATCGCCGCGACGCGCTCCGCGTTCACCTGGGCATGCCGGGCAGCTGGCATCTGGTGCCCGCGGGCGGCGCGCTCCGACGCGACCCGCGCTCCCTGGTGGTGCGCCTCGGTACCCGCCGCCACGACGCCCTGTGCTTCGCGGCGCCCCAGGTCGAGCTGGGCGCGCTGGCCGAGATGCGCACCCGCGGCGCGCTGTCGCGGCTCGGCCCCGATCTGCTCGGGGAGGCTCCAGACCTCGCCGCGATCGCGGCGGCGGCCAGCCAGACACGGCCGATCGCCGAGGTCCTCCTCGACCAGACGATCGCCAGCGGCATCGGCAACGTCTACAAGTCCGAGCTGTGCTTCTGGGCCGGCGTCTCGCCTCGGACTCCGGCCGCCGCGCTCTCACCGGCCGCGCGAGAGGCCCTGTATGCGCAGGCGCGACGGTGGATGTCGGCGAACCTTGGGCCGTGGATGCGCGTGACCACGGGGCCCCCACCCGGGCCCGGGCCGGGCGCCGGCGAGCGCCTGTGGGTGTACGGGCGGGCGGGGCGCCCCTGCCTGCGGTGTGGCGCGCCCATCGAGAAGTTTCGACAAGGCAGCCCGAGCCGAGTTAGCTACCGGTGTCCGCGCTGTCAGCCTGATGCGGAGCCGGTCGGTGCCGCCTGCAAAGCGCGGTTCGGCGTCGGTTCAGCGTCGCGAAGTTGACGCGCAGCATGGTCCCGGGGTACTGGGGCCGCTCAAGCCCTATCGGAGATCTACATCCATGGTTCGCCTCCGCCTCACGCGGATGGGTCGCAAGAAGCGCCCCTTCTACCGCATCGTCGCCGCTGATGCCCGCGCCAAGCGCGATGGCCGTCACATCGAAATCCTCGGGTTCTACGACCCGATGTCCACCCCCAAGACCATTCGACTCGACCTCGAGCGCGTGGACTACTGGGTGGGAGTGGGCGCCAGCCCCTCCGAGACGGTCGCCAGCCTGATCAAGAAGGCTCGCAACGCTCCGGCTGATTCCCTCGAAGACGTCTCCGTCGCCGCCGCTGCCGAAGAGTAGCAGGGAGTCCGCATGAAGGACCTCGTTGAATACATGGTGCGGCCCATCGTCGCTCACCCGGACGAAGTTCGGGTGAACGTGATGGAAGGCTCTGCCTCGATCTTGCTCGAGCTCTCGGTGAACGACAGCGACGCTGACATGCTCCGCAAGGGCGGCAGTGATGGCCTCCTGGCGGCCATGCAGAAGGTCATCGCCGTCGCCGGTGGCGCCCGCAAGCCCGTCCTCGATCTGCTCGATGGCGCCGCCGCTGCAGAAGAGTAGCAGCGTCGGCGGTGCGGCTCGGCCAGACCGCCGGCACTTCCAGCCGGATGACGTCCGGCTCGGCTACGTGTCTGGGATCTTCGGCCTTCAGGGCCAGGTCCGGCTGTTCCTCTACCACCGCGACGGCGACGTGTGGGACGAGCCGGTCTCGGTGGACTTCGTGTCGGCCGATGGCGCTCGCCACAGCCGCGTCGTTCACGCCCAGCGCAGCGGCCCCAAGCGGGTGTTCGCGGTCGTGGAAGGCGTAGACACGCCAGAGCAGGCGCGCGCCCTGATGGGCAGCGAGCTGGTGGTTCCGCCCGGACGCCTGCCCCGCCTTCCAGATGGCGAATACTACCACCGCGATCTGCTCGGCTTGCCTGTCCGTACCTCGGATGGGCGTGATCTGGGGCGGCTGGCCGAGATCTACACGGCCTCTGAGGTCGACACCTGGGTCGTTCGTGGCCCCGCCGGTGAGACCTACCTCGCCGCCCTTCGGGGGCTGGTGTTGGCCGTCCACCCCGGCGACCACATCCTGGTGGACGACAGCGTCGGGGACACCCTGTAGCCGTCCTCGCCGGAGGCCCCTTGCGCTTCGACATCCTCACGCTGTTTCCGGACATGGTCGCGGGGCCGCTCGGCCACAGCATCCTGGCGCGGGCCGCTGAGCAAGGCCGCATCGACGTGGGCATTCACGATCTGCGGGAGTGGGGCCTCGGGCGCTATCGGCAGGTAGACGACGCGCCCTATGGGGGCGGGAGCGGGATGGTCATGCGGGTGGACGTCGTGGACGCGGCGCTGTCCGCGGTGCGCCAGCCGGGCGCGCGGGTGCTCCTGATGGATCCCGCCGGCGCCCCCTTCACCCAGGCCACCGCTGCGCGACTCTCCCAAGAGGATCACCTCGTGCTGCTCTGCGGGCACTACGAGGGCGTCGACCACCGCGTTCGGGAGCACCTGGTAGACGAGGCGATCTCCATCGGTGACTACGTGCTCACGGGGGGAGAGCTGCCCGCCCTGGTGATCGTGGACGCCGTGGCCCGGCTGCTGCCTGGCGTGCTCGGAAACCCCGACAGCGCGGTCATCGAGAGCTTCACCGACGGCAGTCTCGAGGCGCCGGTGTACACCCGGCCGGCCGACCATCAGGGCTGGACCGTGCCCGATGTGCTGCGGTCTGGACACCACAAGAAGATCGACGCCTGGCGGGCGGAGCGCTCGGCTGAGCGCACCGCTCGGCTGCGCCCGGATCTGCTGCCGGATCCCGACCCCACCGACGACGCCGGACCCCGTTGACAGCGGTGCCGTAGACCGCTACATCCCCCCGGCTGAAAGGAGAGGGTGGCTGGCCCCGGACGACCACCGTGTGTCCGCAGGGCGCCGCACCTCCCCGTACTTCCCAGTTCATCGATTGCCGGCCAGTGCCGGAGAGGGTTTGCCGACATGATCAACATGGCCGAGATCGAAAAGGACCTCGCTGCGAAGACCCACGAGGGCCTCGACATGCGCCCCGGCGACCGCGTGCGCGTGCACGTGCGGATCACCGAGGGTGAGAAGAGCCGCATCCAGGTCTTCGAAGGAACCGTCATCGCCATCAAGAACGCGGGCCCCCGCAGCACCTTCACGGTGCGCAAGGTGTCCCACAACGTTGGCGTTGAGCGCATCTTCCCGCTCCACAGCCCGTGGCTCGAAGAGATCGAGGTCAAGAGCCGGCACGTCGTTCGGCGCGCCAAGCTCTACTACCTCCGGGCGCGTCGGGGCAAGAAGGCCCGCCTCAAGGAAGTCCGCGGTTGGCGCCCCACCAAGCGCAGCTGAAGCGCGAGACCACCGACCGCATGTCGCGTCGCAGCGCCGAGTCGCGCCGCGGCGCGCTGCGCGTTGGGGCCGAAGCCGAGCAGCGTGCCGCCGCCCACCTGGAAGGCTTCGGGTGGGAGGTGGTGGAGCGCAATTGGCGAGGGGGCGGGGGAGAGCTCGACCTCGTGGTTCGGCGAGGCGCGTGCTTGCGCCTGGTCGAGGTGAAGGCGAGAAAGCCCGACGATCCGGTCGGCCCGTTCGACGCGGTGGACGCCCGCAAGCGTCGCCGCCTGGTCGGCGCGGGGCGGGCCTGGCTGCGCGCCTATGCCGACCTCTACGACGAAGTGTGCTTCATGGTCGTTGCGGTCGAGGGCGATCGGATCACGGTGATCGACGACGCCTTCGACGGCTGACGCCGCCTCTGCTCAGTAGGGGGCGGACGTGGGCATGGCGGGGTCCGCCGCGACCGCGGGCTTCGCCTTGGCGAAGAGGTCGTCTCGGATTCGGAATCGGAGCGACGTGGTGACACCCCAGACCATGGTGTCGAGGCCGGTGGTCACCGGGTAGAAGTGCTCGACCGTGCGCGGGGTGGCGAAGCCGAAGTCGCCCGCGACGTTCAGCTGCAGGTAGTGAACCATTCGCCAGTTCACGCCGAAGGAGCCCGTCAGGTAGGCGTACTCGCTCTCGGTGGCGGTCTGGCCGTCGGTGCCGTTGAGCACGTCCGGCAGGTACAGGCCGCTGGGGATGTCCTGCCAGCTGCGGTACCCGAAGCGCCCGCGGAAGTCGAGGTTCACCCGGCCGCCATCTTGGTACTCAGACACCGTGAGCTCGGCGCCGGCGAGCAGCTCGAGGTCGCTGGCAGGCGTGAAGCGCCCCGAGGCGATGACCCGATCCGAGGCGTCGGTGACGTCCATCTGGATGCCGGTGGGGCGCACCCAGGTCGCGACGAGGTACGGCTGCGCGCTGCGGTGGGTGGTCGAGAAGGCGCCACGCAGGCGGAAGGCGGCCCCGCCGGGGCCCGCGCCCCGCTCGCCGCGGGGGCCGTACGACCAGAGGTTGGTCTGGTCTTGGAAGCGGTAGGCCGCCTCGAGCAGCACGCTGGCCCGGTCACCCCGGTCTGCGAAGAGCTGCTCGTGGTAGGGGGAGCCCCTCAGTCCGAGCCATGTGCCGCCCAGGCCCTTGCCCAGGGTCGGGTCGGGGTCGCCGAGCGACGGGGTGCCGTCGAAGATGCCCGCGTCATTTACAGGATCGAAGCCAGCCGATTGGGCCTCTCGGAATCGAATCCGGGAGCTGGCGTACTGCGGCAGCTCCATGAACAGCGCGGCGCCGGTGTAGAAGCTGAACGAGCCCGACCACGTCAGGACGTGGTCGGTGAGCGCGCGCTTCCCTACGACGGTCTCGCCTTCGAGGAGGCGGGCTCGCTCGGCGTCGATGTCGTAGCGGATCTGCACGTCGCCGCGCAGCATGGGCGCGAGCTCGGTGACGTCGGCCGCCTCGGCGATGGGCGCGAACAGGGCGGCGAGGAGCGACAGGGCGGAGGTCATGGGGACGGGAGCTCCGAGGGAGGCGGCCGGTTGCGGGGGCCAGGATAGCGCCCGGCGACGGCCGAGGCACGCGGGTATGGGCTCAGGGCTCGGACCGGCGGTTTCGAACCTGGTCGGCCTCGTCTCGCAGACCATACTCCTTCATCTTCATTTGCAGGCTCTTTCGGCTGATCGCCAACCGGCGCGATGCTCGGGTCACGTTGCCATTCTCGGCGTGGAGGACCCGCTGGATCCGAGCCCGCTCGAGCTGCGCGGTGTAGACGCGGACGTATTCCTTGAGGCCCAGCTCCTCGACGTCGGTGTCTTGCGTCGGGTTCTCTCGCGGCCCATCGAGGCCGGGCAGATCCGACAGGCCGATGTGGTCGCCCTCGGTGAGCAGCACGGCGCGCTCGACAAGATTCTCCAGCTCGCGCACGTTGCCGGGCCACCGCCAGGCCATCAGCGCGGCCATGGCCTCGGGGGTGACGCCCGCGATGCTGCGCCCGAGGCGGGCGTTGAAGCGGACGATGAAGTGGTCCACCAGCAGTGGGATGTCGTCGGCCCGCGACCGGAGCGGCGGCAGGTGGATCGGGACGACATTGAGCCGGTAGTAGAGATCTTCGCGGAAGGCGTTGGTTCGGACCGCCTTCTCGAGGTTGAGGTTGGTCGCGGCGACGAGTCGCACGTCGACCGTCTGGCTGCGGATGCCCCCCACCCGCTCGAAGGTGCGGTCTTGCAGCGCGCGGAGCAGCTTGACCTGCATGTCGCGGGGGAGCTCGCCCACCTCGTCGAGGAACAGGGTGCCGCCGTCGGCCAGCTCGAATCGCCCGGGGCGCGCGGTCACCGCCCCCGTGAAGGCGCCCTTCTCGTGTCCGAAGAGCTCGCTCTCGAAGAGGCTCTCGGGGATGGCGCCGCAGTTGACCTGGATGAAGGGCGCGCCCTTGCGATCGGAGCGGCTGTGGAGCGCCCGCGCCACCAGCTCTTTGCCCGTGCCGCTCTCCCCTGTGATGAGCACGGTGGTCGGGCTGTCGGCCACCTTGCCGATGAGGTCGAACACCCCGAACATCTCGGGGGTCTGCCCGATGATTCCGTATTGCCCGTGCTCAGAGGCAGAGCGGAAGCGCCGCCGGTCGGCCTCCTCGGTCGCGAGGGCCTTCGAGATGATCTGGCGGAGCTCTTCGTGATCGAAGGGCTTGGTGATGTAGTCGTGGGCGCCGCGCTTGATCGCCTCGACCGCGGAGTCGACGGTGCCGTGGGCGGTGATGACGATGACCGGCAGCCCGGGGCAGCGCTCCACGCACCAAGCCAACAGGGCCATGCCGTCCATGCGGGGCATCTTGAGGTCGGTGACGACGAGGTGGAAGTCGACTGCCTCGAGCTGCTCGGTCGCCGCGGCGCCGTCGGGCGCGGTCTCGACGTCGTAGCCAGCGCGTCCGAGGTGGGCCTTGAGCACCTTTCGGATGCTGGGCTCGTCGTCGACGATGAGGATCCGCTTTCGCATGGATGGGCGCCCGGCCGCAGAGATTCGTGCGAGCCCTATCATCCCGCTGGTGGCGCCGCCGCTGGGGCCGCGCAGCCAGACAGCGCTCGAATGATGCGATAGCCTTGCACGTCACCGGAGCGCCTCGCCGGCATCCTGACCGCCCCACCGGAGACCTCCCATGCGCCGACTGCTCACCGCCGCCCTGCTCGCCCTCGCTCTCGCCGTGGGCGCAGCGCCCGAGGCGCAGGCCGCTGGCGAGGTCATGCCCGACTTCAGCCTCCGCGACCTCAACAACAAGGAGGTCAAGTTCAGCGACTTTCAGGGCAAGGTGGTCGTGGTCTCCTTCTGGGCCACCTGGTGCCAGCCGTGCATGGTCGAGATGAAGCACCTGGAGAAGATGCACAAGGAGCTGGGCGGAGACCGCTTCACGGTGCTCTCCATCAGCACCGACGACGCCCGGTCGGCCTCGATGGTCAAGCCCATCATCAAGCGCAATGGCTACACCTTCCCCGTGCTGCTCGACAAGCAGACCAAGGTCGTGAGCCAGCTCAACCCGTCGAAGACGCTGCCTTACACGGTCATCGTCGACGCCCAGGGGCGCATCGCTGCGACCCACATGGGCTACAACCCAGGCGACGAGGTGAAGCTCCGCGAAGAGATCGATGCGCTCCTCGCGGGGGCCGAGCTGCCCGGCGCCGAGTAGACGGTGACGCGACCCACCCCCGCTGTCGCTCGGTTCGGACTCAGGGCGCTGCTGGCGCTGGGGGGCGTCGCGGTGTCCACCCCGGCGTCGGCCGTCGAGCTCTGGGGCTCGGGCCCGCTCGCCAACGCCACCGTCCAGATCAGCTCCGATCTGGAGATCCGGTTTCACCAGAATGACGACCTGCTCCCGCTCTTTCCTGACCGGGCGGGCGTCCTCGACTACTTCGAGCAGGTCGAGCGCCTCAACCTCCTGCTCGCGCGGGACGACCTGTCCATCGGCGTGCAGGTCGACGAGGCCGCATTCTTCGCCAACCGCTACATCCTCGATGGCGAAGAGGTCATCGAGCGGCCGCTGTTCGACCGCGAGCAGTTCACCTCCCCCTGGGACAGCGCGCTGGTCCAGATGGAGAAGGCGTTCATCGAGAAGCGATGGGACCACGCCGAGCTGGTCGTGGGCGACACCTACGCCAGCTTCGGTCGGGGCATCGCGCTCAACATCGTCAAGAACACCAACATCGACATCGACACGTCGCTGCGGGGGGCCCGCTACACGTTGATGGCGGGTGACCTCGAGTTCCAGGCCGTCAGCGGGCTCTCCAACACCCAGGACATCAGCCAGGACAACCCGAACCTGCTGATCACCAGAGACATCCCGCACATGGTGACCGGCACGCGCATCACCCACTACGCGGTGGGGTCGGCGCAGGTCGGGGCGCACGGGGTCATCTACCGGTTCGGGCGGGAGGAGGAGCGCGACCTCGCCGCGGTCAACCGCTACGGGGGCGATCTCGACGCCGTGGTGAGCGGCGCAGACGTCGCCTTCTCGGCTGGCGGCGTCGACTGGTTCTTCGAAGGCGACCTCTTCGGGTACCGCACGCCCGAGATGACCGAACTCGAGCAAGGCGAGCACCTCAACGGCTGGGCCACCTACGGCTCGGCGACCCTCTACCCGGGGCGGTCGACCATCCTGGTGGAGGGCAAGGCCACCAAGGACACCGAGCGGTTGAACTCGTTCTCGACGCCGGACAACTGGGAGGTCGCGAACGTCCCGACGCTCGAGTACGAGAACGTCATCACCGAGGACTCCTCGGCCACCGTCAACTCGAACGACGTGGTCGCGGGTCGGGTCCGGCTCGACTACGCCGCCATCCCCGCCGAGCTCACCCCCTATGTGTCGGTGGCCGGCTTCCGCGACCGAGAGACCGGCGGCCTGCACTTCAACAAGACGCCCGAGACCATCGGCCACGCCATCACCGGGGTCGAGTGGGTGAAGGGCCGCAAGGTGCTGTTCATCAACACCGGGTACCGCATGGACGTGCGGGACGACGCGGCTGAAGGCGCCGACCGGATGGCCCACCTCGACGCCGAGATCCAGTTCCCGGTGGGCCCGAACGACGGCCTCGAGATCGCCCTCAACGGCCGGCGCTTCTGGTGGGGCACGAACGAGCTGCAGCAGGAAGACTTCCTCGAGATGAACAACGCCATCGGCTGGCACCGAGGCGACGAGTGGGTCTTCCTGATCTACCAGGACTACACCGACAACCCGGTCATCACCAGCGAAGGCAACATCCCCATCACCTTGGACGGCACGTCGCCCGAGACCGAGCCGGGCCGCTACCTCTACGGCGCCGGTGAGGTGGTGTGGCACCCCAACTCCGCCAGCACCCTCCGCCTGTTCTACGGAGCCTACAAGGCCGGCATTCGCTGTGCCGGCGGCCAATGCCGCTCGCTCCCCGGCTTCGAAGGTGGGCGGGTGAGCTGGCAGACCGTGTTCTGATTCCCGCCCCGAGGGGCACCGGAAGCTCTGGTGCCCTGGGGGGTCCTTGCACCGTCTTTGCACCCAGGGCGCTACAGCCTCGGACCGCCCCCCACCTGCCAGCAGGAGCCCAAATGCGCCACCCCATCGTCCCCCTCGCCTTGGCCGCCTGCCTGGCGTCTGCACCGGCCGTGGCCGGCGTGGTGTCCGTCTCGTCGGTGGACGCCAGCAGCACCGAGCCCGACGCCGACGGCGTCTCCTACGCGGCGAAGAACCTCACCGACGGCAAGCAGTCCACCGCCTGGTTCGAAGGCGACGACGGCTCGGGGCTGGGCTCGTTCGTGACCCTCGACCTCGGCGGCGAGAAGACCATCACCGGGCTCCAGGTCTGGAACGGGTTCTGGTACACCTCGGACTTCTGGCAGCGCCACAACCGCGCCAAAGAGATCGAGGTCTTCTTCTCCGACGACTCGCAGCAGTCCTTCACGCTCGACGACGACATGAAGCCGTCGGTGCTGACCTTCGACAAGCCGGTGAAGACCAGCTCGGTCAAGGTCAAGATCAAGGCCATCCACCGCGGCAACACCTTCAACGACACCGGGATCTCCGAGATCCAGGTGCTCGAAGCAGCGAGCGGTGAGGTGGTGGCCGCCAAGGGATACAGCGCGAGCTCGTCCTACGCGGCCGACGCTGACGGCGACTACGAGCCCGACAACCTGGCGGACGGCATCCTCGACTCGATGTGGTGCGAGGGCGTCAAAGACGGCGACGGCACGGGTGAGTGGGTGGAGTTCGACTTTGGCGGACCGCAGCAGGTCAGCCGCCTCCGCCTGAACAACGGCAACGCGTTCTCGTTCGGCATGTTCATGAAGGCCAACCACGCTCGCTCGGCCACGCTCAAGTTCTCCGACAACACCACCGAGACGGTCGCCCTGAAGGGCAGCTTCATGGAGCAGACCGTCTCGTTCGCCCCACGCACCACGTCGAAGGTGCGGGTGACCTTCGACGAGGTCAAGCAGGGCAAGGAGTTCAACGACCTCTGCGTCTCCGAGGCCGTGTTCCTCAAGTAGCGGGGGGCCCGCCCGGGCTCCAGGGCGCCGCCGGCAGGTGAGGGCCCAGCGCCGCGAGGTCGGTGAGGTCGTGCAGGTCTGCGTCGGCCTCCGGGACCAGCCACATGGGCGCGTCGGCGGGGCCGGCGCCCCGGAGGTGTGCGATTCGGGCTTGCTGGCGCGCAGCCGTCGCGGCGCGCAGCTCGACCGCCGTGGCCACGCCGGCGGTGATCTCCGCCCACCGCTCCGGCGGAATCGACGCGGGTCGGGCGGCCGCGAGCGAGTCGGCCCCTGGAGCGTGGGCCGGGGCCTCGGTCACCCGATTCAGGACGAAGCCCCCGAAGGGCAGGCCCCGCGCGCGGAGCACTTCGAGGAAGTACAGGGCCTCGGTCTGCGCGGCCTCGGCCGGCGAGGTCACCAGCATGAACCGGGTGGCGGGGTCGCCAAGCAGCGCATTGACCCGCTTGCTGCGCTCGGTGAAGCCGTCCCAGAGGTCGCGGAAGTCTTCGAAGAACTCGGCGATCTCGCCGATGGTGCCGCGACCGAGGATGCGCTTGAGCACCCGCGCGACGACCTCGGAGCCGAGCTCGAGCGCCCGCCAGCCGCCTTGCGTGGCCGGCATCACCAGCCAGCGCATGACCCCTTGGTCGAAGAGGCCGGCCATGCGGTCGGGGGCGTGCAAGAAGTCGAGGGCGTGCCGGGTGGGCGGCGTGTCGAGCACGATGACGTCGTAGGGTCCGGTCTGCCAGAGGTCGAGGAGCTTCTCCATGGCCATGTACTCATGGCTGCCGCCCAGGCGCTGGCTGGCGAAGCGGTAGTAGCGGTTGCCGAGGATGCGCTCTGCGGCGGCCGACGAGGGGGCCACCCGGCGGATGAGGTCGTCAAAGGTGGCCTTGGCGTCGAGCATCATGGCGTCGAGGCTGCCCGAACAGTCCGGATCGACGCGCTCGAGAGGCACCCGGCGCGCGGTGTTGCCCAGCTCGCCGATGCCGAGGCTGTCGGCGAGCCGGCGCGCGGGGTCGATGGTGAGCACGGCGACCCGGTGACCCTCGCGGGCGAGGCGGATCGCCAGGGCGGCGCTCACCGTGGTCTTGCCCACCCCGCCGGAGCCACAGCAGATGACGACGCGGGCGGTCATGCGGCGTCCATGGCGCCCCCGAGGAGCGCCCCCAGGTCGTGGAGGGCGGCGCGGTCGGGGGCGCCGCTGGAGCAGCGAGGGAGCTCGATGAGGGGCCTCGGGATGCGCCGCCG
>JBDQIL010000009.1:0-15891 GCA_040264415.1 Myxococcota bacterium | reverse complement strand
CCCCACACCTCGACATTGGCAGGGCGTACCAGCGCGACATCGTCACGCTGCGGGTCTTCGACGTCCTCGCCTGTGGTGGCTTCGTGCTGGCCGAACACTCCGACGAGCTCGCCGACTGCTTCGCGCCGGGCGACGAGGTGGCCGTCTGGCGGGGCCTCCCCGATCTTCGCGCGAAGGTGCGACACTACGCCGACCACCCCGACGAGCGCCGCCGCATCGCCGACCGCGGTCGCGCCCGCGTGCTGCGCGACCACCGGCTGCGCGACCGCGTCGCCCGGCTGCTCGAGCTCTCGGCTGGCGCCCTCGTTTCCACCCCAGGCCCCCCCCCGTGACCGTCTCGTCCTACCGCCTCGACACCGTGGCCTTGCACCTCATCGACCGCCTCGAGGGGGCCCGGCCGACCTACGCCGGCCGCCCCGACGACGCGGCCGCCGCCTTCGCGCGGGTCGCCCACGACGAGATCGACCGCATCGTGGCCGAGCACGACGAGGTGATCGGCGAGCCGGGGGTGGGCGCCCAGCTTCGGCGCGAGGTGCTCGAGACCTTCCTGCCCCGCTACACCCGGCTCGCGCAGCACCACACCGCCCTCGAAGACGCCGGCTACCGCGCCTGGCGCGGCGGCGACCCGGTGGCCCGCGCGGTCACCACGATCGCCGCGCTGCTGCTCACCGCCGGCGTCGTGCGGGTGGTCCATCACCCGGTCGCGCTGGTGTGCGTCGCCGCTGCGCTGCTGGTGCCCTTCCTCCCCGAGCTGCGCCGCTGGTACTACCGGCGGCAGTATGCGAGCCTCCTCCAAGAGGTCGTAGACGACATGGCGCGCATCCAAGGCCGCCTCGACGCCTATGCGCCCGCCGAGCTCGACGCTGAGCTCCACTCTGAGCCCGCCGCGTCTGCCCGGCCGGTCTCTCGCCGCCCCGACAAGGAGCCCTCCTCGTGAGCACCGCCAAGGTCAAGCTGCCCGGCCTCGGGTCTCGCGCCAAGCTGGTCACGGGTGCGGCCGCCGCCGCCCTCGTGTTCTTCGGGGCGCTGGTCCTCTACGCCACCTTCACCACCTACGTGCTGCCCGACCAGTTCGCGGTCCGCCAAGTCTACCTGGGCCCGAACAAGGGCATCCAGGAGGAGCTGTACGGCCCCGGCCTGCACTTCGTGATGCCCGGCTACGAGCGCCTGCACACCTTCCCACGCGCCGTCCAGATCCTCGAGTTCAACGACGACGACGTCACCAAGAGCGAAGACAGCTTCCACCAGCCGGCCATCCGCATCCAGACCTCCGAGGGCTACCAGGTCACAGTCGACGTGGTCATCGCCTACCGCATCATCGACCCCTACCAGGTGATGAGTCAGGTGGGCCCGGGTGCGCTCTACCTGTCCAGCCTGGTCAGCCCCCGGTCCGACAAGGTGCTCCGGCAGAAGCTCGGTGAGCTCAACGCCGAAGACTTCTACTCTGGCTTCAAGCGCCGCCACGCCGCCGAAGAGGCCCGTGAGCTGCTCGAGCAGGAGATCGAAGGCGCCGGCATCCAGGTCTGGAACGTCATGGTGCGCCACTACACCTACGACCGGCGCTACCAAGAGGCCATCGAGCAGCGCAAGATCCAAGACCAGACGGTCTTCAAGAACAAGGCCGAGGCCATCGCGGCCACCCAAGAGGCCGAGAAGAACCGCGTGACCGCGCAGGGTCAGGCCCTGGTCGAGGTGGAGAAGGAGCGTGGCCGCGGCGACATCAAGAAGATCGAGGCCGACGCCGAGCTCTACTACCGCCAGAAGATCGCCGAGGGTGACCTGCTGGTGGCCCTCGCCGAGGCCCAGGGCACCAAGCTCGAGAACGCCGCCTTGCAGGCCCAGGGCGCGAACAACCTCGTGGGTCTCGAGATGGCCCAGGTGCTCGAGGGCGCCGACGTCATCATCGTGCCCACCGACGGCTCGGAGGGTCTCAACCCCCTCGACCTCGACAAGCTCATCGGGGGGTGGTGAGATGCGCCGCCTGAAGCTCGTTCTCGCGCTCTCTGTCGCTGCACTGTCTGCGGGCGCCTGCACCCCGCACTCCACCGACTCCACCGAGGTGGGCGTTCGGGTGGCCAAGGTGGGCTTGTGGGAGGGCAAGGGGGTGGTCGACACGCCCTACCCCCGCGGCTCGACCTACTTCTTCCCGCCCGTGATCAACGACTGGTACGTCTATGACGTGGCCCTGCAGAACCTCGAGATGACCCGCGAGACCTCGGGCGCCCGCCGCGGCGACGACTCGCTGCAGTTCAAGACCGTAGACGGCAACGACATCTCGGTGAACGTCACGGTCGCCTGGAACGTCGACCCCGCCAAGACGCCGTACCTGGTGCAGTTCGTGGGCGCGAACACCAAGGCGGTCGAGGAGCGGCTGGTGCGGCCCGTGTCGCGCACCATCATCCGCGACGTGCTCAACGAGCTGGCCTCCGAGCAGTACTACGACGCCAACGTGCGCTTTCAGAAGGCGGAGGAGGCCTCGCGGCTGCTCAACCACTACCTCAACAACGAGGGCATCCTCATCACGCAGGTGCTGCTGGGCGAGCACAAGTTCAACGATCGCTACGAGCAGATCATCCGCGACAAGAAGGTGGCCGAGCAAGACGCCGCTCGCCTGCAGTCCGAGACCGAGGCCGCGCGCCAGCAGATGGTGCGCGAGCTCGAGGTGGCCAAGGGGGAGGTGTCGCGCAGCATCGAAGAGGCTCGCGGAGAGGCCGAGAAGCGGCAGATCAACGCCGACGCCATCTACTTCGAGCGTCAGCGCCAGGCCGAAGCCATCCTCTCCGAGCGCAAGGCCCGCGCCCAGGGCATCTCCGAGCAGGCCCGCGCCCTCGCGGGCTCCGGCGGGCGCAACATGGTCAAGCTCGAGGTGGCGCGCGCCCTCAAGGGCAAGAAGCTGCTGTTCGTGCCCACCTCGGGCATGGACCTGCGCACCACCGACATGAACCAGCTGCTGCAGACCTACGGCGTGCTGCGGGCGACCGACGCGCAGGCGCCCGCCCTACGGGGTGGGCGCCTCTGGCCAGTCATCGAGCGGGGGGGGCTACTCTTCCGCGGTGAAGGCCACCACGCCGCGCCCAGAGGACATGCCCACCGCCTGCGTCCCCAGCCCGAACGACGGGTCGGTGGCGAGGGTGGACGCGAGCTGCGCGCTCCCCCTCTTGGTCCAGCCACCCTGCTTCAGCTTGTCGTCGATGGACGAGCCTGAGCCGCACTTGTTGCTGTCGAGCATCTGGATCCGCGAGCTGCCCATGAGGATCGGGTCGCCCTGGAAGTACTCGTCGTCGCGGTACAGGATGCCGTCCTTCGGGCCGGCCATCGACTTCAGGCCGAAGGGGCTCGTGGAGATGCCGGAGCCGCCGAGCGCGTCCTGAGCATCGAGCACGACGAGGCGGAAGCCGAAGGGGCTGGTGGAGATGCCGGAGCCGTCGATGCCGGTCCAGCCGGGCACGTCGAGCACCTGGTAGCCGAAGGGGCTGGTGGAGATGCCGGAGCCGTCGATCGAGGCGCTGTGCTCGACCACGAGCGGCGCCAGCGCGGTGGGGCTCACCAGCAGGCCGAAGGGGCTGGTCGTGATGCCGGCTCCGCTATCGACCACCACGTACGACTCTGCGACCGGCCCGAGGTCGTCGTCCCACGAGGCCTGCCAATGGAAGGCCAGGCCCGCGTCGTCCAGCTCCGGGGTGGCGGACAGCTCGTCGGTGAACCGCTCGAGGTCGTCGGTGGCAAAGAAGGCGGGGGTGGGGCGGTAGGCCCGCCGATCATCGTGCACGACGGCGGTGACGTTGAAGCGCCACGCGAGGGACTCGGGGACCCCGTCGGCCCCCATCACCTCGACGGACTCGCCCTCGAGCAGGCACGCCCCCTTGTCGAAGGTGTCGAGCTCGCAGGCGACCGGGCCGGACGTGGTGCCGGTGAGGTCGCCGTAGACCATCAGGTCCTTGGCCCGCTTGCCGTCGCTCTTCAGCACGGTCACCTTCGCGACGGGCGTGACGGTGCGGTCTTCGTTCTGCCGCAGGAAGGGCATCAGCGAGATGTAGTAGGTGCCCTTGAGCAGGTCGCCGTCGGACAGGCCCTCGGACACCTTCTTCGTCACCTCCTTGCTCTTGAGGCGACCCGCGCCCGCGCCCATGGCGAAGCCGAAGCGGTCCCGGTCGCTCGCGGTGGCGTGCAGGATGAGATCGAAGCCGTCGAGGCTGCCCTTGCCATCAGCGAGCCCCGTCGCCGCGGCGCCGGAGATGTGGGCGGCGGCCTGGCTCGTGCCGGCCATCATCCAGTATCCGACCGTCTCGGGGTCGTTGAGCGCGATGGTCTCGCCGATGATGCCGTCTGGGTAGCCGCGCTTGCCCAGCAGGTCGCGGTCCATGCAGCCGCCGGGCCCGACGGTGTCCACCGCGGGGCCCCGGTTGCTGTAGGGGGCCAGGGTGAAGTCAGGCTTGTCGGCCGGGCAGTAGGCCCCGACGGCGATGACCGCCGGGCTGGCCGCCGGGCTGGCCGCCGGCCAGGCGACCTCGGCCATCGCCCCGTTGCCCGCCGCGGCCACCATCAGCACCCCTTGGTCGGCGGCATAGGCGATGGCATCGAGCAGCGCGCGCGACGGCACGTAGTCGGCGGCGAAGGCCAGGCTGAGGTTGATGATGTCGGCGCCGTTGTCGGTCGCGTGGTAGATGCCCTCGATGAGATCGTGCTCGTTGCCGAGGTTGTCCTCGTCGAGCACCTTGACCGGCATGAGGCCCACCCCCGGCGCGACCCCGGACAGGTCGCCCTGACCGGCGATGATGCTGGCGATGTGGGTGCCGTGCTGGTGGTCGTCGCCAGGGTACGGGTCGTCGTTGACGAAGTCCCACGGCGCCACGATGTCGCTGTTCGCGAGGCCCGGCGCCGCGCGGTGCGGGGTGCCGTCCGCCTCGGTGTAGTCGAGGTAGGCGACGCCAGTGTCGAGCACTGCGACCACCACCAGGCCGATCCCGTCGTCGATGTTGGATTCGAGCTCCGACTTCTCGTTGCCCCATTGCTCCTCGCGGAGGGCCTTCTGCAGGGCGGTCT
This sequence comes from Myxococcota bacterium, assembly GCA_040264415.1. GTDB lineage: Bacteria > Myxococcota_A > UBA796 > UBA796 > UBA2385 > M30B51. Next base: position 10,848 of record JBDQIL010000009.1, on the reverse strand, counting down.
CGCCGGCGCCCTGGACCAGGCCCATGGGTCCGCCGGCGGTGGCCTCGCCCGACGCGACCAGCTCGGCGAGGAAGGTCGTCGCATCATGACCGTCGGGCACCTGAAGCGCGCCCATACCGCTGCGGCCCAGCGGCCGAAAGACCGTCGAGCCCGTGCGGCGGGCCAGCGCGTACAGGTCGCCATCGGCGGGTCGAACCCGAACGATGTCAGTGGCCCAGCTCTGTTCGAGCCCGGGCTCGGGGGGGTCGGAGGGCATCACGACCTCGGCCGCGGCGGGCGCCTGCTGGACGACCGTTCGGTCGCGATGGGCCTTGGCGCTGCGGTCGTCGGTCTCGGGTGGAGTCACCGTGGGGGCAGGCTGGTGCAGCGCGACGGCGAGCGCCGCCAGCGCGACACACGCGACGGTCCCGGTCAGGATGCTTCGTCTCGGATGCTGGTTCGCAGTGACCTCGGGCGTACGGGGAGGGCGCTGCCGCGCCACCGTCGGCAGACCGGCAAGGGCCGCTCGACGGTCAGAGGTACGGATCGCACCGCAGAGACCATGAGCCCCCGCCGTCGCGATCGCTGAGTTTCCCTGGGCGGTGGCCCGTCTGCCGGCCACGCGCAGCCCGGCGCCTGGGCGGCCGCGGGGAGGGCGTCGTGCCCCCTTCCGCCCCCAGCTGGCGCTGCCCGCCCGGTTCGGCGGGTCAGATGCTGATGGAGCCCTCGCGGAAGTCGCTGTCGGCGAGGTGCACGTTGATGCACACCGCGTGGCCCTCGGCCGAGAGGCGCTTGGCCTCGTCGAGGGTCGCGTCGATGTCGGCGGCGTCGGTGAGCAGCAGGCCCCTCCCGCCGTACCCGGCCGCGACGTCGTGGTAGTCGGTGCGGCGCAGCACGGTGCCCACGTCGTCCCCCAGGATCTTGATCTGGTCGCGCGCGATCTGCTGCCACGACGCGTCGGTGCCGATGACGGCGATGGGGGCGAAGCCCAGGCGCCGGTAGGTGTCGAACTCGGCGAGCGAGTACGCGCTCGAGCCGTCTCCGTAGAACAGCCAGACCTCGGCGTCGGGCCGGCTCGAGGCCGCTCCCACCGCGAAGCCGCCGCCCACCCCGAGGGTGCCGAACACGCCGGGATCGAGCCAGCTCAGCGGCTTGCGGGGGCGCACGATGTAGGCCCCGGTGGCCACGAAGTCTCCGCCGTCGACGATGAGGATCGAGTCGTCAGCGAGCTTCTCTTCGATGCGCTGGAAGAGCAGCACGGGGTCTACGCGGGGCCCGCGGTCGGTGGCCTTGGCCGCGATCTCGGCGTCGCGGGCGTCTTCGCGCTGCTTCAGGGTGTCGAACCAGCTGGACCAGTCGCCGGGCGCGCCCAGCTTGTCGGCGAGGTGCACCAAGAACCGACCGGGGTGCGTCTCGACCGCCTGGGTGGGCTTGCGGTTCTTCTTGAGCGCGACCGGGTCGAGGTTGACCGAGATGAGGGTCGCGTCTTTGTTGATCTTCTGGCCGTAGCCCATGCGGAAGTCGAAGGGGAAGCCGGCCACCAGCACCACGTCGGCCTCGCGCAGGGCCGCGGAGCGTTTGTGGCGAAACTGCAGCCCGCTCTTGCGGCCCAGCAGGCCCCGCGACGAGCCGCCCAAGAAGGTGGGCAGGCCCATCCGGGTGACCGCCTCGGCCAGCTCGGCGGCCTGGACCGGCGTGAGGTTGACCATCGCCTGGTTGCCGACCACCAGCACCGGCTTCTTCGCCCCGGCCACGGCCTCGGCGGTCGCGCGCACCTCGCGGTCGAGCGAGTCACCGAGCGGCAGGCGCAGCGACGGCGCCTCGGGGCGGGGGATGCGCGGCATGTGGAACTGCCGCTTGAGGTAGGCCTGCATGCCCAGCCGCGCGGCCGAGCCTACGGCGCCCTTCATCTTGTCCACCCCCGACTCCTTCATGTACCACTCCTCCACGATCTCCTCGGGGTAGAGCAGATCGACGGCGAGCTCGAGGAAGACGGGGCCAGGCACTCCCTCGACCGCGGTCTTGAGGGCCTTCTCGAGCAGCGGGCGGATGTCGCCCACCTTGTTGGCGCGGGCGCACCACTTGGTGACCGGCTTCATCAGCGACATCTGGTCGATGTCTTGAAGCGCGCCACGGCCCCGCAAGATGGTGGCGGTGGCGCCGCCGAGCACCAGCACGGGCTGCTGGGCCATCTGGGCGTTCTTGATGGCGGTCATGGTGTTGGTGACCCCGGGGCCGGCGGTCACGGCCACCACGCCGGGCAGACCGGTCATCCGCGAGGCGGCGTCGGCCGCGAAGGCGGCGCTGCGCTCGTCTCGCACATCGACGATGCGCAGCCCCTGCGCTTTGGCGCCCTGCAAGATGGGCGAGATGTGCCCCCCACAGAGGGTGTAGACGCACTGGATGCCATGAGCGGCGAGGATCTCACCGACGATGGCGCCGCCGTGGATGGGGGACATGCGAACCTCGGGGGCAGAGGGGGGAGGGGACCTATCCCCTCGGCCGGCGCCCGTCCCTGTCTGGGGAATGCGCGGCTTCGAGCCTGACTGCGGGCGTGGTAGTGAGCGCGACCTCCCCGGGAGTCCCGATGTCCATCCTGCTGCTGCTCGCCTCGCCGGTCTTCGCCGCGACGCTGTCGGTCGATCCATCGTCGACGACCGCCTCTGAGATGGTCGCGTAGGCGGTCGAGGCGGCCGCCTCGGGCGACACGCTCACGGTCGCTGCGGCGACCTACACCGAGTGCCTCGACTTCGACGGCAAAGACCTGACGCTGACCGGCGCGGGCAGCACCTCCACCACCATCGACGGAAACGGCGACTGTGCATACGTATTGGTGGCGGAGGGCGGAGAGACGCTGTCTCTGACGGGCTTCACCGTGACCAACGGCGCCCAGCAGGGCCTCTACAGCCTCAACAGCGACATCACGGTGGACGACGTGGTCTTCTCGGCCATGGGCGCCAGCGGCGACTACGGCGGCGGCGCGCGGCTCGACGGCGGCAGCTTCACCGCCACGACCTCGACCTTCGACGGCAACACGGCGTCGTACGGTGGCGCCATCTACGCCACCAACGGCGCCGACGTCGACCTGACGACCGGCTCGCTCTCGTCGAACTCGGCGACCTACTACGGCGGCGCGATCTACCTCGACGCGGGCAGCCGGGGCGACCCCACCTTGGCGCTCGACACGGTCGATGTCGAAGACAACACCGCGGCCTACTCGGGCGGCGCCCTCTACGCCGAGGCCGGCCTCGACATCGTGAGCGAAGACTCCACCTACGACGGCAACGCCACCACCTACTACTACGGGGGCGCGATCTACCTGGGTACGGGCGACCTCGACAGCACGAGCGACACCTTCACCAGCAACGAGGCGGGCGTCTCGTACAGCTACGGCTACGGCGGCGGCGTGTATGTGACCGGCGGGACGGCCACCCTCGACGCGGCCGACTTCAGCAGCAACGTGGGCGACTACGGCGGCGCGATCTTCAGCACCGGCGCGACGCTGACCGTCGAAGACAGCGACCTCACGTCGAACACGGCCTCCGGCGGCGGCGCGGTCTACACCTCTGGGTCGAGCGTGTCGGTGTCCGACACCACCTTCACGTCGAACGAGGCCTCCGGCGACGGGGGCGCCATCTACGGCTACAGCAGCGGCGCCATGGCCATCGACGGCGTCACGTTCACCACCAACGTGGCGGGCAGCTCGGGCGGCGACGTGCGGGCCTCGACCGGCACGTCGGTCGACCTCACCGACTCGACCTCCGACGACGCCGTGTCGGCGTCGTATGGCGGCTCGGTGTCGATCTACTCGGCCGGCAGCGTGACCTCCACCCTCGACGGCTTCACGGTCGATGGCGCCTCGGCCACTTACGGCGGCGCTGTCTCGGCGTACTACCTGGCCCCCATCTCGATCACCGACAGCGCGTTCACCTCGAACGTCGCCAGCACGTCGGGCGGCGCGGTGTACTCGCACTACTACAACGACCTGTCGGTGGCGGGCTCCACCTTCGAAGGCAATGAGGCCAGCACCGGCTACGGCGGGGCGGTCTATTTCTATCCGGCCACCAGCGCTGGCTACGACCTGTCGGTCGACGGCTCGACCTTCGAAGACAACGAGGCGGTCTACTCGGGCGGCGCGGTCTACGCCTACTACGCAGAGAACGTCGACGTCACCAACTCTGCGTTCACGGGCAACGTCGCCAACTCGACCACCACCTACTACTACGGCGGCGGCGCGCTCGCGCTGGTCTACACGGCCAACACGACGGTCTCGCAGAACAGCTTCTGCGCGAACCACGGCTTCTCCGGGGGCGCGGCGCTGGCCTACGGCACGGGCAGCGGCGGGGTGGACGACTGGACCAACAACGTCTTCCAGGAGAACCTCGCCGACTACAACGGCGGCGCGCTCTACCTGTACTCGGCCACCTACTCGAGCGTGGTGAACAACCACTTCGTGGCCAACGACGCCTACCTCTACGGCGGCGCGGCCTACTACTACCGGGGCAACCCCAGCTTCACGAACAACCTGGTGGCCTACCAGGTAGACGGCGACGGCATCTACGCCGCCGACTCGACCACCGACGCCGCGTCCAGCGTGACCTACAACGACTGGTACGACAACCGCCGCGACGACGCGGGGGGCTCGTTCACCTTCTCGAACACCGGCGACGGGAACATCACGTCGATCCCCGATCTTCGCACCTTCTCTGAAGACGCCGACTGCACCAACGACGACCTGCGGCTGGCGAGCACCTCGGCCCTCATCGACGCCGGCGACCCGGCGGTCTTCGACCCCGACGGCTCGGTGTCCGACATCGGCGCCTACGGCGGCGCCGGATCGACCATCTACGACGCCGATGGCGACGGCTACGACAACCTCGACGACTGCGACGACAGCGACGCGGCCGTGAGCCCGGGCGCCACCGAGGCCTGCAACGGGGTGGACGACGACTGCGACGGCGACATCGACGAGGCCGGCGCCACCGGCGAGGTCACCTGGTACGGCGACAGCGACGGCGACGGCTACGGTGATGCGAGCCTGGCCCAAGACGCCTGCGACCAGCCGTCCGGGGCGGTCGCCAACGCCGACGACTGCGATGACGCCGCCGCCGACGTGAGCCCCGACGGGGTGGAGACGGCCTACGACGGCATCGACCAGGACTGCGACGGGCTCGACCTCACCGACGTCGATGGCGACGGCTTCGACGCCCAGGCCGTGGGCGGCGCCGACTGCGACGACGGCGAGGCATCCGTCAACCCCGACGCGGCCGACGTGCCCTACGACGGCGTGGACAGCGACTGCGACGGCTGGAGCGACTTCGACGCCGACCGCGACGGCTACGACAGCGACGCTTACGGCGGCGACGACTGCGATGACGCCGAGGCGTCGGTGAAGCCCGGGGTAGACGACGCGCCCTATGACGGGCTCGACGCCGACTGTGCCGGTGACAGCGACAACGACGCCGACGGAGACGGCTACGACAGCGTCGACTATGGCGGCGACGACTGCGACGACGACGACGCCGGGATCTACCCGGGCGCTCCCGAGACCGAGGGCGACGGCGTAGACAGTGACTGCGACGGCGAAGACCCCGAGGGGGACGACGGCGGCGACGGCGGCGACGGGACGGACGGCAGCGATGGCGGCGACGGGACGGACCGCGGCGACGGGACGGACGGCGGCGACGGTGCAGGTGGCACCTCCGATGGTGGCGATGACGGCGGCGATCTCGACGCGGACGAGGGCTCGGCGAAGGGCGGGAGCTGCTCGACGGTCGGCGGCGGCGACGCCGCGCTGCTCGGCTTCGTGGGTCTGGTGGGCCTCGCGGGGCGCCGCCGCCGCGAGGGCTGAGGAGGCGCGCCGGACCGGGTCGACGGGCGGGCGCTGGCGACCCGGCCCCGGGCCGAACCCGACGCCCCTGGCACGGCCCTGCGCCGGCTCGGGTTAGACCGGCCGCCCCGCCTGGGAGCCGAGATGACTTCAGTCGCCCTGCCCAACGTGCTCGCCGCCCGCTACGCCAGCCCAGCGATGGTGCGCCTCTGGTCGCCTGCCGGAAAGATCTTGCTCGAACGTCAGCTCTGGCTGGCGGTCCTGCGCGCGCAGGCCGAGCTGGGGGTGCCCGTACCGTCCGACGCCATCGCGGCCTACGCGTCGGTGGTCGAGCAGGTGGATCTCGCCAGCATCGCCGCCCGCGAGCGGGTCACCCGCCATGACGTCAAGGCCCGCATCGAGGAGTTCTGCGCGCTCGCCGGCGGCCACGAGCACATCCACAAGGGCATGACCAGCCGCGATCTCACCGAGAACGTCGAGCAGTACCAGGTGCGGCTGGCCCTCGAGCACGTGCGCGACCGCTGCGTGGCCACCCTGGCCCGCATGGCCACCCACGCCGGGCGGCACGCCGAGACCGTCATGGCCGGCCGGTCCCACAACGTGGCTGCCCAAGCCACCACGCTGGGCAAGCGCTTCGCGAACGCCGGCGAGGAGCTGCTGGTGGCCACCCAGCGCGTGCAAGGGCTGCTCGATCGGCTGCCGCTGCGCGGCATCAAGGGCCCGGTGGGCACGCAGCAGGACATGCTCGACCTGCTCGGCTCGCCCGACCGGGTCGAGGCCCTCGAGGCTCGCGTGGCCGCGCACCTCGGCTTCACCGCGCGCCTCAACTCGGTGGGGCAGGTCTACCCGCGGTCGCTCGACTTCGACGTGGTCTCGGCGCTGGTGCAGGTGGCCTCGGGCCCGGCCAACCTCGCCCGCACCTTCCGGCTGATGGCCGGGCAAGAGCTGGTGACCGAGGGCTTCAAGCCCGGGCAGGTGGGCAGCTCGGCCATGCCCCACAAGATGAACGCCCGGTCGTGCGAGCGCGTCGGCGGCTTCGTGGCCATCCTGCGCGGGCACCTCGCCATGGTCTCGGCCCTGGTGGGCGACCAGTGGAACGAGGGCGACGTCTCCTGCTCGGTGGTGCGCCGCGTGGCCTTGCCCGACGCCTTCTTGGCCATCGACGGGCTGTTCGAGACCTGGCTCACCGTGCTCGACGAGTTTGGCGCCTACCCCGCGGTCATCCGCCGCGAGCTCGAGCGCTACCTGCCCTTCCTGGCCACGACCAAGGTGCTGATGGCCTGCGTGAAGGCCGGCGCTGGGCGCGAGGCCGCCCACGAGGCCATCAAAGAGCACGCCGTGGGCGTGGCCCTGGCCATGCGGGAGCAGGGCGCGGCCCGCAACGATCTGGTGGAGCGGCTGGCGGCAGACCCCCGTGTGCCCCTCGACCGCGCCGACCTCGACGGGCTGCTCTCGCAGCCGCTCGACTTCGTGGGCGCCGCCCCGCAGCAGGTGGGCCGCTTCGTGCACGCCGTCGAAGCCTTGATGGCGCGACACCCCGCGGCCGCCGACTACACGCCTGGCGGCATCCTGTAGCGACGCCCGGGGGGGCCGGGGCGGGGCTCCCCCCGACCAGGCTCAGAGCTCGGCGGCCTTCACCACCACGTCGGTGGCGCCCAGGGCCACGATCTGGTCGCGGATGCTCTCGACGTCTTCGGGCTTGATGCTCGACAGCGCGTACTCGACCCCGCCGTCGGGCAGGAAGCGGGTGGCCATGCCGGCCCGCGCGAGCTTCAGCAGCTCGTCCTCGACCTCCTTGTCGAGCTCGGCGTCGAACTTCGCGAGCAGGTCTTTGCGCTCCTCGACCCGGATGGTGTCGACCCCCATCCCGCTGTCGCCGATGAGGCGGACGATGTGGATGCCCTCACCGAAGCCGACCACGAAGCGATCTCCGCCGGCCGCGCAGGCGCCCACGCGGCCCGACACGTCGCGGTGGGCGACGGGCTGGGACAGGTCGTCGAAGCCGAAGATGACCACCGTGCGCTCGTCGACGCAGTAGACGTGCCCGCCCATCACCGCGGCCTGACAGGCCACGCCCCACTGGATGAGGGGCGCGAAGCCGCCCGCGTCGAGAAGCAGGTGGACGTGGGCGTCGCGCATGGCCAGCTGTGGCACCACCACCACGCCGTGCTCGAAGGGGGTCGCCGACAGCTCGGTGATGTCGGTGGCCGGGTAGGCCCAGACCTTCGAGAACTCGGTGGCGCCGGGCCGCAGCAGCGCCACGATGCCCGCGGGGCCATCGGCCACGGCCAAGCCGTGCTCGTTGGCCACCAGGCGGGCGCCGGGCCCGAAGCGGTCGGGCCGGGGCTCGGCGTCGTCGCCCGCGACGCCCTGGGGCACCCGGGTGAGCTGGTCGGTCACCAGGCGGAGCGACTCGGCCCAGTCGCCGGCCATGGCCTGCTCGGGCGTGCCGATGTGCAGGAGCGGCCCCATGGGGCCGGGCTCGAGGGTGGCGAAGCGGCCGTCGGGCAGCAAGGTGAGCGCGCTGGTGTCGAGCGAGTGCCGGGCGATCTCGGCGAGGTCGTCGAGCGAGCGCTCCACCAGGGGGCGGCCGGCATAGACGCGCCCCGCCTCGGCGTCGACCAGCAGGGGCACGTCGCCCTTCAACGTGGGATCGTCGATCTCGGCGACGCGCTCCTTGCCCCGGTACAGCCGCAGCGTTCCGGAGGTCTCGAGGAGCTGGAGGTGCGTGCGGCCGTCGGTCCAGAGCTTCATCGGGGACTCATGAGGGGGGAGGGCGCCTTAGCCGGCGGCGCCCCGCGGGGGTAGCGCGTGGGCCAGGTGCGGCCGAGGGGCTACAGCCTCCCACCCCCCCCATCCCGGAGATCTCCATGCCCGTCCGCATCGAAGGCGCCGCCGGCCTGCAGGCCCACGCCAACCAGCTCATCGGCTCCAGCGACTGGGAGCCCATGACCTTCGAACGCATCCAGGCCTTCGCGGATGCCACCGGCGATCACCAGTGGATTCACGTCGACCGGGATCGCATCGCCAAGGAGTCCCCCTTCGGCGCGCCCATCGCCCACGGCTACCTCACCTTGTCGCTGGTGGCGGGCCGGTTCTTCGAGCTCATCGAGCTCGCGGGCTTCGACATGGTCATCAACTACGGCACCGGCAAGGTGCGCTTCCCCAACCCCCTGAAAGAGGGCGACCGCTTCCGGCTCACCATCCAGATGGGCGAGGTGACCGACAAGGGGCGCGGCTGGTGGGAGGCTCGCTTCCACGCCTCGGTCGAGGTCGAGGGCGCAGACAAGCCCGCTTGCGCCGCTGAGGTGCTCTACCGCTTCTTGCCCGCCAAGGGCTGAGCCCGCCACGGGCGCCGCCCGGGAGCCGCCGTGCAGGCCTGGTTCCGCTTCATCCTGCGTCACCGCGGCGGCGTGCTCGCCGCGCTGGCGCTGGTCACGGCGCTGGCGGCGTGGAGCACGTCGCGGGCCACCCTCAGCTCGTCGCTCCAGCAGCTCTTCTTTGGCGAGAGCGTCACCTACGACGCCTACCTCGACAAGGCCCGGGCCTTCGGGTCGGATGAGTTCATCCTGGTGGGGTACGCCGATCCCACGCCGCTGTCGGTGGCCAGCCTCGACCGGCTCGAGCGGGCGCGGGAGGGCCTGCTCGCCTTGCCCGACGTGGGGGCCGTGCACAGCCTCCTCGACGCCGCGTCGGTCGATGGCGGCGGAGGGCTGCTCACGGTCGAGACCTGGGCGGAGCGTGCCCGCGCGGCGCCCGACGACGCCCCCGCACTGGCCCGCATGGCGGCTGAAGACCCGCGATCGAGTGGCGTCTTCATCGACCCCACCGGAGAGGTGGGCGGCGCGCTCCTGGTCGAACTGACCGTGAACCCCGATCGGCGCGGCGAAGACGTGCCCGCGCTGCGAGACGGCGTGCGCGCGGCGCTGTCGGCCGCCGGCTACGCCGAGCGAGACGTGCACCTCGCCGGGCTGCCCGTGATCGTGGCGGGCCTCATCGACGCGTCGGCCTGGAACCTCGCGGTGCTGTTCCCCATCACCGGCGCGGTGCTGCTGGTGACCGTCTGGGCGCTGTACGGGCGCCTCGCCCCCGCGCTGACCGCGCTGGGGGTCAGCCTGGTGGCCGTGCTCTGGACCACGGGCTTCGCCGCGGTGCTCGACCCGCGCTTCAGCGTGTTCCTGGCGGTGGTGCCCGCCATGGTGGTCATCGTGGCTTTCTCCGACATCATCCACCTGTGGAGCGCGTGGCTCACCGAGCGGGAGCGCGGCAAGCGCGGCGAAGACGCCATCGTGGCGGCGGCCGAGGACGTGGGGCGCGCCTGCCTGCTCACCTCGGCGACCACCTTCGTGGGCTTCGTGAGCCTGTCGCTGGTGCCCACGCCGGTCTTTCGACAGCTGGGGGTGGTGCTGGGCTTCGGCGTGTCGGTGGCCTTGTTGCTGGCCATGACGCTGGTGCCCATCCTGCAGACCCGGATCACGCCGCCGCCCGTCACGGCCGACCGCGGGCGTCGCATGCAGCGGCTGGTGGGCGCCCTCGACCAAGGCGCCCACCAGCTGAGCGCCCGGCGGCCCCGGTCGGTGGTCGCCGGCTTCGCGGTCGCGCTCTCCGTGGCGGTCTTCGGCCTCACCCAGCTCCACATCGACGCCGCCTTCCTCGACCGCTTCGCGCCGGGCTCGCGCCTGCGGGTCGACTCGGACTGGCTGCAGGCGCACTTCGTGGGCTCCGAGACGCTCGACGTGTTCGTGTCCTTCGCCGAGACCGAGGGGCTGCTCCAGGGCGACCGCTGGGCCGCGCTCACCGCCGCCGAGGCCGACCTGCGGGCGCTCGACGGGGTCGATCAGGTCACGTCGGTGGTCGGTCTGCTGGGGGAGGTGCACACCGCGCTGGGCGGCGAGGGGGCCCCGACGGCGCGCGACACGGTCGCCCAGGAGCTCCTCCTCTTCGAGTCGGCCGGCGGAGCCGGGCTCGAGCGCCTCATCGACTTCGAGCGGCGTGAGGCCCGGCTGAACGTCCGCCTCGAGTCGGCTCCCCTGCGGGTG